>JAKDLC010000079.1 GCA_030453055.1 Nitrosospira sp. | reverse complement strand
CGATGACTTACCGGGCATCGCGCTCGGGCCGCGGTTTCGTGCTGCCGCAACAGAACGCTGCCGAAGCTGCCCTGGTCAAGGAAGCCGCCGTTTATCCCGCGACGTCGTTATTGCAGATTTGCGCACACCTCGCCGGGCGTGAGCCATTGCAGCTTCATAAGCAGCTTCATAACGCCAACGGCGAAACAAGCGCGGAAAGCGATACGGAAACCAGCGCGCGCCATTACCCCGGCATGGAAGAAGTAAAAGGCCAGGGGCATGCCAAGCGAGCATTGGAAATCGCAGCGGCGGGCAACCATAGCGTGTTGATGGTAGGTCCGCCCGGCACGGGTAAATCCATGCTGGCCGCGCGATTTCCCGGCATCCTGCCATCCATGACCGAAGATGAGGCGCTTGAATCCGCCGCAATGCAATCCCTGAGCAGCGGAGGCTTCAATGTTGCCAACTGGAAACGCCGCCCGTATCGTTCGCCGCACCATACCGCTTCCGGCGTTGCCCTGGTCGGCGGCGGCGGCAATCCCCGCCCCGGCGAGATTTCGCTGGCGATGAATGGCGTGTTGTTTCTCGATGAGTTGCCGGAATTTGACCGCAAGGTGCTGGAAGTCCTGCGCGAACCGCTGGAATCGGGACGCATCACGATTTCGCGCGCGGCTCGCCAGGCAGACTTTCCCGCCCGGTTTCAGTTGATCGCGGCAATGAATCCCTGCCCCTGCGGCTACCTCGGACATTACAGCGGGAAATGCCGCTGTACCCCAGACCAGGTGGCGCGTTATCGCGGCAGAATTTCCGGCCCCCTGCTCGATCGCATCGACATACAGATCGAGGTGCCGGCCGCGCCGCAGGAAGATTTGATGCGCCAGATTCAGAGTGAATCGAGTCGTTCCGTCAGGCAGCGGGTCGAGTCAGCCTATCAGCGGCAATTGACGCGTCAGGACAAGGCCAATGCGCGGCTGTCGGTAAAGGAGATTGACAAGTACTGCGTGCCGGATACTTTGGGAGAAAATCTGCTCAAGCAAGCCATCAGCCGCCTGAATTTGTCCGCGCGGGCTTATCATCGCGTGTTGAAAGTCGCACGCACCATTGCCGATCTGGCGGCGAGCGACGGCATAACCGCAACACATATCGCCGAAGCGGTGCAGTACCGGAAACTGGACAGGAATTAGCCACAGCAATGAACGTGCTTGACTTGGCGATGCTCAACGCGGAATACATCCCTGATGCCGTCGTTTCAGTCCCAAGGAATCGTTCGGCATATAAAGATAAAGCCGGTAAATGTCCCGATATTCGGAATCACCCCTATCTTTCGAGAGAACGACATGACAAACAATAAAGCCGCCAGGCAGGTATCCGAACAAACATATGACGTCGTGATCGTAGGTGGCGGAATTGCCGGCTTGTATTGCTGCCACGAGCTGATCAAGAAAAGCGAATCGCTCAAAATCAACAGTATTCTCCTGCTGGAAGCTTCGAACCGGTTTGGAGGTCGAATAGAGACGTGGTCCTTGCTGAGAAGTGATGAGAAGAATGGAGAGGCCATCGGATTTGACGATACATGGGATCCGTGCAACTGGGATTTTATGAGCGGCAAGCCTGATGCGCTTGAACCGCAAGGAAATAAGGAATCTCCCTATAGAGGTCCCATAGAAAGGCGGTCCGTTGAAAACGATGATGGCGAGGATGTTGAAAAGCGATCCGGGATTGAATACTTTCGCGCGGAATTCGGACCCATGAGAATAGAGCCGCGTCATCAGCCTCTATTGCGGGCATTGCTCGATGAGCTAAACATCAAGGAACAGGTTCCGGGCGAAGAAGACAGTCTGGATGATTTGGTGCCGTTCTCTTCTTACGCTTCGGAAGATCCGATGGAGCCCCGATTTACGCTTAGTGAAGAGGAGGCCAAACAGAAAACGCCCTTTGACTTGATGATACTGGCGCTCAGGCGCATCTTTGAGCTCGTCGATCTCCATGATTCGGGAACGCCGTGGAAAACCGATGCAGCCAATGAACAGTGGAGAAATTTAACGGATGACGGATCCTTTTATCGCCATTACTGGAAAGGACAGTTGCTCGAATGGATTCAGAACATTACTGACGAAGATCTGGAAGTCGTTAGAAAAACTGCCAGCTTCAGAGGCCAACCGTTGTGGAACCTGGGTTTCTGGAATGTCCTCAGTGATGTGTTGAGCCACTACGCCGTGGTCAAGATAAGGGATTGGGGAAGCTATTATCACTTCGTACATGAAAATTTGAATGCCGCCGAGTGGATTATTTTTTGGCTTAGAGCGATTCGAAGCACGGGATCGCTTCGCGGCATTCGCGGAGGAATGAGCCGGATCGTCTGGAAGCTCCTGGAAAGACTTAATGAGGAACGGAAAAACAATCCTTCGTTGTGTATTCAGAAAGGCAGAAAGGTACTGGGCCTTGAATCGGATGGTGACGAGGTCAATGTCTTCGTCGAGCATGAGGAAAAACCCATCAAGGCGCGAAGCGTAATTCTCGCCTTGCCCAAGCGCCCGCTCGAAGAAATGCATTGGAACGGCAAGCCGCCGCCAAAAAGGCTCAAAGAGGCGCTGAACGCCGTGGCGTGCCTGCCCCTGTTAAAGTGCTTCTTCGTTATCGAAAGACCCTGGTGGGAAGACAATAGACCCCTTAACCGCTATGCCGCGGATATCCCTACACGAGAGTTGCTCTATGTAAAAAGCGATGATCGGACAAAGGGGCTGATCATGGTCTACACAGACCGCCCGGCCATCACTTTCTGGTCCGATTACTTGAGAACCATCGAGAGCAATCACAATCAGCCCGATCAAACGCCATCGGAAGATCCTCAGCTTGAGAGCCAGGAAATAGCCAGGACCTGGTTCTTGAGATTGAAAAAACAACCGCTTCATCAAGACACGCAAGACCCGTCTCAAACGTCATACTTTGGCGACGACAATCCGGCTGTTGTGAAGGAGCCGGATTATCCCCGATTGTGGCAGCGTTTTGTACAGTTTGCGCGGGACTATGAGCACCATGATTTTACCCAGGACCGGCTCCTCGCCTGCGGTATGCGCGACTGGGGCAAGAAACCCTTTGGCGCCGCGGCGCATGGATGGTTGCCAGGCGTGATGTCCTGGAAACATATGGAGTTCCTTGAGGCATTCTCCTTGAATCCGGATTCGCCGGAACAAAAGAATATCCATATTTGCGGGGAAGCCTTTTCCGACTACCAGGGCTTCATAGAAGGTTCGCTTCGATCGGCAAGACGTGTGCTGCGGATCCTTGAGAAACAGCACAACAAAGTTATCTGAAATGGATATTACAATTAAAACTCTAGGGGCCTGGCTACGTATTCATGCGGTGGTTCTTTTCTCAGCAGGGTTGTCGGGATGCGCGATCATCTCCGATGAGAAATTTAGTCAAGACCTGTCGCAGCTGTGGGTGGGAAAGACAGTTTCTGAAGTCATTGCCATGGAAAAGCGGCCCCCTTCGCGTATTATAAATCTTCCAGACGGCACAGCTCTTTACGTTTGGAGCCAAGACACGAGTTACACCACAAATGTATCTTGCTGGAAGAATGACCAGGGTCACACACATTGCGCTGGTGGAAATCATGTTTCAGGTTTATGTGAAATCAGTGCGCAAGTTAGTAGTGCTGGCATAGTTAGCTCCGTATTTACCTCAGGCTGTCTCCACTTTAAGACCGGTGAGTACCGATATCGATAATTTCAACCAGTGTCCCAGTTGATACAAACACTTACGGTATTTTGTGCGTCTGAACCTAATGTTATGTCCTTAATCGAGTTCGCCATCCAGTCGCCCGAGTTCCAAGATGAAGCCACACTGTTTTCGCTATCCACCGAGTACTTGGAGGCAGCTACCGTGCTTTACCACACGGCACCAACCAGGTTCAACTATTCAGTCGTAACCTTCTATCTCGTGGGTCATGCTGCGCAGCCTAAAGTGGACCCCTCTGTCAAGACAATATTGGGTGAAGTTTAAGAGGGTAACCTTTCACACGCAGCGGCACGGCGCTGCCCCGGTTTTGTTTCTGTATTTTGTTCCTGAGCGAGCTTCTTTCTCTCACTGAATTTATCCACAATGCTTGCTCCGCCACCGTCCGCTGTCCGATAGACCACATCCGGTGTGCGGTAGTCCAGCGATTGGTGCGGTCTTTCCATGTTGTAAAACACAAAGTATTGCGTCAGCCCCAGCAGCAATTCCGGCAGGATGGCGTATCCTTTCAGATACACGTCTTCATGCTTGACGCTGCGCCAGAGCCGTTCTACGAAGATATTATCCAGCGCTCGCCCACGTCCATCCATGCTGATGGCAATGCCGTGCGCCTTGAGCACACCCGTAAACGCCTCCGAGGTGAATTGGCAGCCCTGATCGGTGTTGAATATCTCCGGGACGCCGTAGGCCCGTAACGCTTGCTCCAGGCAGTCCACACAGAACTTGCTATCCAGCATATTCGATAACCGCCATACCAGCACTTTGCGCGAGTACCAGCCGACCACGGCCACCACTTAAAAAAGCTGCTGGAGCTGTACTGTTTCTAGTACAATCCGTTTAGGGAAGGTATCGGATGCAGAAGAAAATCACCGCGCGCTTTTATCATACGCAATCCGGTACCAGCCCGGTGCTGGAATGGTTGCGGTCGCTGCCCGTTGATGATCGATATGCAATTGGCCAGGACCTTGCCCGTGTCGAGTTTCGCTGGCCTATTGGAATGCCCCTTTGCCGGGCGTTGTCTGATGGTCTATGGGAAGTTCGGTCAACCCTTCCCAGCCGGCGCATCGCACGGCTTATTTTCTGCGCTGAAGCGGGTGAATTGTTTGTGTTGCATGGCTTTATCAAGAAGACCCAGAAAACGCCCGCTGTCGATCTGAGCCTGGCGTACAAACGCATGAAGGAGATTAAATCATGAGCAAGAAATCCAGGAACCCGCATCGTGGTTCGAGTGTCGATGAGTGGCTGAAAGAAGAAGGCATCTTCGAAGAGGTAACAGCCAAAGCGATCAAGGAAGTGATCGCGTGGCAACTTGGGGAGGTCATGAAGGCGCAATCCATCACTAAAACCGAGATGGCGCGGCGCATGAATACTTCCCGCTTCCAGCTTGACCGCGTGCTCGATCCTGAAAATGCCGGGGTGAGTCTCGACACGCTGAGCCGCGCCGCCGCCGCCATTGGCCGCAAAGTACGTCTTGAGCTGGTGTAACCGTTTACTATCACGCGAAATGTCAGCGCCGCCTCCGGCATGTCATCTGCCGTATTCCTCGCCACCGTCATCGGCATTTTCGATCAATATTGGGGTCAGATCAATATTGGAGTCAGACCACCAATATTGCAATGCCAGGAAAGCAAGTCGACTTGACAGAATATTCGATACGCATTGCGTGTATTCTTCCAGGGTATGTATTTCAATAAACATTTATGTAATATAAAGGAGCTTCCATGTCGACTACGCTTACCAGTAAAGGTCAGGTCACCATCCCCAAGCAGATTCGCGACGCCCTGAATCTGGTACCCGGTTGTACGGTAGATTTTGCCGTCAATAGCGATGGCGATGTCGTGATTCACAAGGTCGGAGCCCGTCCAAGCGGTAAGCCTGACTGTTTTGACGCGGCACGTGGCAAGGCCGACGTAAAATGGCGTACTGACGATCTGATGGCCCTGCTGCGCGGGTGAAGCGCTGATGCTGTTGGTCGATACAAACGTGCTGGTCGACGTTCTGGAAGACGATCCGGAATGGGCCGACTGGTCGATCAGTCAATTGCGTGCCGAATCGAAAATTCATCGATTGGCCGTTAATCCGGTTAACGGGTCAGAATCATTCTCTTTTCCTGGGTGGTTTTCCCATCAGCCCCGTTCGAAGAATAGCGTTGTCGAGCATTTCAAAAATGAGGCTAAACGCGAATTTGAGTTGTACAAAGTCAACCCAGTACTCCGCATACCTCAACGTGCCGGCCTGATCGTCGGCGTAACGAAACGCGGTTCCATAGGGGTCGAGCTTATCAAGCTCGGTTATCCACGCCCGTATAGGCGAGCCTATTTTCTGGCTGTGGCGCTTTTCCACGGCACGAACACAATCCTCCAATGAATGTATTGGTTCCTGAATTTCCCCGATGATCTTCAGATACAGCTCCAGAGTATGCCGATAGGCGAACAGGACCGGATAGCCCCAATCGCGCGGCTCGCTACTCTCGAGTGCTGAATCGAGAAGCGTCTCTGCGCTTTGCCTATAGCTGCGCGCAAGCTCCAGATATTGCTCCACTCCACCCCCATTCAGAAAAATGCCGTGTCTCCACGTCTCGTCGAGGTCCTCCGGTGGCTCCTGTAAGAGCGGTGTGTGGGAGTAGAGGATTTCGCGGTAAACGGGATTCTCGCAGTGGTCGTCACAGTTCAATCCGGCTTGGATTGCTTCCATGTCCGGATGCTGCTCCCAGTACATAGCTACGTGCATCAGGGCGAGAATGTCTGAGTCCGTAAACGCGCGTGGACAGCCCTTTTCGGGATTAGCCTGATTGCTGAGTCGGTCCCTGAAAAGCCATGCCCAGGTCTTCACCTGCTGAACATCTACACCGAGGATGCGGGCCGTTTGGGATACCGTTCGGTTCACTGGGTTCGGTCCTCATCTTATTGTTATGCTTGTTTCTCAATGCGTATCACATGCCTGCGAGGTAATGGCCTTCTCCCGCGATACCTTTTATTGTCAACAGCGATAAAAACGGGCGATAAGATGCCTGATTGATGCCAAACGTCGTAAACCCAATCACAAGAACAAATAGGCGACTTAAATTCTTTTAGGGTACAAAGCGTTAAGCGAGAACCAGCCGCTTGCCTTCGCTGTTAAGCCAGCCGTACCCATTTTTTCCATAAGCATGAGCGCGAGCGTGTTTTGAGTATGGCATAGTCATTAAAACAATCTTGAATCGAATGGATAACGTCCGTGCGAAAGTATCGTGATTTGCCCGGTATCGGGATGGGCAGGGTTGATCAGGTAGCTGCGCGTGTGGGGAATAATCGCGCTAGGCACGGATAAAAGAGCCGAGTTCAACTCCATCAGCCATGTGTCTCCTGCTGCCCTGGTCACTTCTTCGAGTGTTCGCCAATTCGGGTTAAGATTGTTTTCATCAAGCATAAGGATGGAAATTCCATCCGGCACATCAATCATCAGCAACTGGTATGAGTCCGGCATATGGTCAAGATCGTTGAACTCAAGATGAACCAGCATCTCTACAAGGGCAGAGGCAGGAGAGTCGGCAGTATAAACAATGGGCGCGCCAGCGTTGTGCCAGCGCGCTGATGCCCGCAGACCACCCTGACCAGATAGGTCAATGTAGTTGCTGATTCGCCAAACAATCACACGAAATAACCTTCGTCGATCTGTACGAGCGCTTCTTCAACCAGCCTGCTGCCTACATCCGTATCCAGCATTTCGATAGGTGTCCGCCCTTCGAATCGTTTCATTGGGCGGCGCAACCAGCGCATGGCCTTATCTTTATCGTCAAACACCGACTCGGACTGTGCAATGACACGAGCCAGGCGCACTACACGATCAGATTCATCGATAGTCAGGCGCTCTGCTTTGGCGCGGCGGTGAGTCAGAGTTCTTCGCGGCGTGACCAGCTTGTTCACTTCTTGCTGGGTGATCCCTTCGGCAAAAAAAAGATCAACCACCCGGACAGGCAAGCGCTCGCGAACCAGTTTGACAACGTTCATCTCGGTAGGAGGAGTACTCTGGTCGAGGAGCGCAGAAAACATGGCGCGTTCTTGACGAAGCCGTTGTTCGCGGGTTATTACTTTTACAACAGACGCAGTTTCGGTTTCGGATGCCTCTGTCCTCGCAGCAGGTTGTTCAACGAATGTTCCTGTGGCGGCTTCTGCTTTTGACGGTTTAACGGTTAGTTTTTCGCGAATCATGTTTACCTCTCTCGGCAAGATGCCATTGTATCTCAGGCAAATTGCCAAATAAACCTGCAAGGAGGAAGAGCCCAGGGTCAGGTCTTGTTATTTGCTATAGGCTGATAGCCTCTCAACATGTCAAGGCACTTGCGAATCAAGTTTGCCGGTGCGCTGTATCACATGACCTCCCGCGGGGATGAGCGGTATCGGAATCAGACTACCAATATTGATCGGTATATTTATGCAGTGGGTTAATCCAGGTTACTTGCAGAGTTAAGTCGG
>JAKDLC010000004.1 GCA_030453055.1 Nitrosospira sp. | reverse complement strand
CGCGACGGGTTCTCGTGCGGCGTCGACAGCCTCAATCGTTATCTGCGTGCTCAAGCGGGGCAGGATATGCGCCGACGGGCGAACGGCGTCTTCATCCTGGTCGCGGCCGACGCCGTCGAAACGGTGCTTGGCTATTACACGCTTTGCGCCACCTCGCTGCCGCAGGGCGACGTTCCAATGGCCGCGCGCAAGCATGTTCCCCGCTATCCGCTGGTGAGCGCGACGCTCATCGGCCGCCTGGCTGTGTCGCGAACTCGGCATGGCGAGGGCTTGGGATCGCTGCTGCTCGCGGACGCGGTGCAGCGCGCGTACATCAGCGCCGAGACTGTCGGATCGTCGATGCTGGTGGTCGATGCGCTGAGTGAGCGCGCTGCCGCATTCTACGAATCATTCGGCTTCCAGCCACTGCCGGAGTCCCTGCGCCTCGTGCTGCCGATGCGCTCGATCAAGGAGCTACTATTAGAATCAAATTAGTGCACAGCACACAGGCTATCCATTAAATAAGTGAAGAACGAGATAAGGCTATCGCTCATATTTGAATAGACATTCCCCCCCATAAAATTAATTGCCAAATATGTTTGGCGCGTGATATGGTAAAAGATGAGGAAACAGTGCAGGCTACGGAACCTAAAGCAGTCATCATTTATCAGGATGCGAGAGGTAGAGAGCTTTTTACGGAGTGGCTCCATGGCTTGCGCGACCAGAAATACCATCGGCAAGCACATCAAGAATGCCCGATTTTATTCCGTGCAGAGTGAGCTTGATCCTTTTGGTATGCGTTTCCCTGAGATACTCGTTTTCGGCCTCTGCGGTCTCGGCGTAACCTGCAAGGGTCTCGGCTACCCAAGATGCGTCAATCAGATCGCTGCAAATATCGATGTGCATATTTGTGTAGCCGATGCTCGGCAGCGGAAGATAGACTATCAACGGATCGGATATCGTTGCACACCTCAGCTCTTCTCGAGTGAGTGAAGCCAAGTCCAGCTCCCTGTTCAGTAGCGGTTCTATCCGCTCATCATCGAACATTCTAAACAACGCCCCCCTGTTGCGCTTTTCGGAAAATACTTACTAGAACGGCACTCTGCTTCTCACTGGGCACTGGGAATCTTCACCGGCATTTGTTCTGCAATCTTCAAAATCCCCATCTCTTTTGGAGTTAGAAACTTTCTCGATATCCCCTCTTGTGGGTATTGAGGTTGTCCAGCACCAAATGGACGCGCCGCGCCTTGGCATAGACCTGTTGGAGCAGGTACTGCACGAAGGTCACGAAGTCGGTTTTGGTGCGGCGGCGGGTGACTTTGACGGTTCGCCGACCCCCTTGGGTTCCACGGCCACGAACAGGTTGCACGTGCCGGCACGCACGTATTCATAATCCAGCTGCACGGGTGTTCCGGGGCGCATCGGCAAGGGCGCACGAGAATCCTTGAGCAACTGTTTGCTCTTCTCGTCCAGACAGACGACGGGTTCTCCCGGCCGCAACGGGCGATCGTAGAGGTCAAGCAGATCGTACATGCGTTGCCGATACTCCTGCGTCAGTGTGCCGACACACCACATCAGCTTGCGCCACGGCTTGATGCAGTTTTTTTAGCAACCGGCGGATGGTTTCGCGGCTGATGAGGCCAATTCCCGCCTGCGCTTGCGCGGCCTGCTCCAGCAATTCAAGCGTCCATCGCTTGGCGCCGGCCGGCGGTCCCGAGCAAGCCAGGGCAGAAGAGGTTTGAAAGAATTTGCCATTTTTCTTTCAAAGTCTATAATTGTTTGAAAGTTTTCTTTTTAACTGATGCACTATCATATGAACTTAACGGATTTTCATGAGAACAAAAGTGGACGGCTTGTTCACTCTCCCCAAGGATTCCTTGCCTTTGTTCCTAATCCTTTGCCTCCTATTATCATTTGGGATACAGAACTTGTTCTAGCGCTTTCCAAAGCAGACTCAGCCTTATCTGAACTCTCTGGCCTGGGTAGTCAACTGCCTAATCCACATCTGCTGATCTCACCTTATATAAAGCGGGAGGCCGTTCTTTCGTCACGAATCGAAGGAACGAAAGCAAGCCTTTCAGATATCCTTATAGATGAGCTTGGAGACGGCACTATAGATCGCACACGCTCAGACGACATACGGGAAGTACGAAATTATATCTACGCCTTGGAGGAAGGCGTTCGGTTACTTGAACATTTGCCCCTCTCATTAAGACTTGTTCGAACAATCCATGAACGACTGATGCAGGGCGTAAGAGGCGAAAAGGCAACACCCGGGGAATTCCGGCATTCACAAAACTGGATTGGACCGGCTGGCAGCACTCCTACGACAGCTGCCTTTGTTCCTCCGCCAATTATAGAGATGAACGAAGCGCTCTCCGACTGGGAAAAATTTATGCACAATCGAGATATTATTCCTGATCTTATTCAGTGCGCACTGATGCATGTTCAATTTGAGACTATTCACCCCTTCCTTGATGGTAATGGCCGCGTGGGGCGACTCTTAGTCACATTTTTCTTATTGGAGAGGAAACGTCTTTCGCAGCCGCTGCTCTATCTTTCCGCCTATATCGATACGCATAAAATGGACTATTATGAACTTTTGCAACGTGTTCGCACGCACGGGGAATGGAGTCCATGGCTAAGGTTCTTTCTCCAGGGAGTCAGCGAGGTTGCTACTTCAGCAGGTCTCCAGGCTAAGGAGTTGCATAGGCTGCGAGAAGAATACCGAGCAATACTACGAGACAAGCCGAACGCACTTATAGTACTGGACGAATTGTTCGTCAATCCCTATATGACGATTTTTAGGGCGAGTAAAATACTAAACAAATCTCATCCCACAGCAAAAGCAGCAATATCTGTGCTTGAGCAGAAAAAGGTACTGAAAGAGCTTACCAGGCGCCATTGGGGGAAATATTATGTTTCTCAGCCCATCCTTGAGGCCTTAGAGAAGCCATTGGCCTAGCAGGTAACGCACATAGTGCGTCTTAGTTCAGGATAACTGGCGTTTTACTATCAAAATTGCTGACACTGTGCTGGCATGGAATAGCCCTGGACTCTTTGCATCAAATAACGTATTGATTTTATGGCGCGCCCAACACGATTCGAACGTGTGACCCCCGCCTTCGGAGGGCGGTACTCTATCCATCTGAGCTATGGGCGCAATGAAATAGGCGTAAACCTTAATAGAATAGCTTTTTTTAAATCCGCCGTCCAACGTAAACAATTTGTGTTTTTGCTTGAACGGGTGCGAACCTATACAATAACCATTTTTTCCTTGGGGGGTTATTGTGAGCGGCACTGACGATGAAGAAGAGCATTCCTCGGCCATCAAGACGCCGAAACAAGTGATCACGGTTCTTTTGGCCGCTTTTGCATTTCCAGTCGCCATTATTATGCTGTTGGCGCAGTACGTTACCGGCGATCCTTCGGTGGATCCAAATAATCCCAAGTTTTCGGATGAAGCCGTGGCGAAGCGCTTAAAACCGGTGGGTCGTCTGGTGCTCGCAGGTGATTCGCCGCAAGCTGACGAGAAAATGGCGGGAACCAGTCAGGCTGCGGCGACTGCGCCGCCCGCGCCGGTAGCAGCTGCCGATGGCGCAGACAAAATCAAATCCATCTACACAACGAGTTGTGCTGCGTGTCACACGACCGGTGCGGCAGGCGCGCCCAAACTTGGCGACAAATCGACGTGGGCTCCCCGCATCAAGAGCGGTACGGATACCCTCTACAACAGTGCACTCAAGGGCAAGAACGCGATGCCTCCCAAGGGCGGAAACGCCAGTCTGTCCGATGCCGATGTCAAGGCGGTAGTGGATTACATGGTGGCCGAGGCAAAGTGATTCTCTGAGGACTGGCGGAGCACGAGATAACGGGCGATAGGAAGATCTGTATCGCCCTTGTTTTTTCTGGCTGCCGGGATGAGTGTGCTAAAAATGGTCGCCATGGATGTAGTGTAATTTGGGTTTAATGATTATGGCTACTTTCGCAATCGGTGATGTGCAAGGCTGTTATAAGGACTTCAGGCAACTTCTCGACCTGATCCGGTTTGACCGCGCAAATGACAGGTTGTGGCTGGGGGGGGAGGGCGGCAACCGGGGGCCCGATTCACTGTCCGTATTGCGTTTCGTCAGGGAATTGAATAGTGCGGTAACCATGGTGCTGGGCAATCACGATCTGCATCTGCTCATGGTTGCCGCAGGCTGCTCCGGATTGCATCGGAAGGACACGCTGGAGGACATACTCGCTGCCCCCGACAGGGACGAATTGTTACATTGGTTGCGGCATCAGCGGCTGCTGCACGTGGATGGACATTATGTCATGGTGCATGCGGGGCTGCTACCGTCATGGAGCGTGGCGCAGGCCGCGCTGCTCGCGCAGGCAGTCGAAGGTGTTCTTCGCAGTGAAAATTTCCATAAATTCTGCTCTCATATGTACGGCAACCAGCCTGATCGGTGGGATGACAGTCTCGAAGGGTATGCGCGCCTGCGAGTGATCATCAACGCCATGACACGTATGCGCGTGTGCACACCCGATGGAAAAATGGATTTTGCCCACAAGGGCTTGGTGCGGGACATACCGGCCGGCTATCTGCCATGGTTCGAGTTGCCGAATCGCGCCAGCCGGGAAGCCACCGTCATTTGCGGCCACTGGTCGGCGCTGGGCCTGCAAATCAGAAGTGACCTGATAGCGCTCGACACGGGCTGCCTGTGGGGGCGAAGCCTCACCGCTATTCGCCTGGAAGATCGAAAGGTTTTCCAGGTGTCTTGTGCGGCACCGGAAGCGACAAGACGCTTGCAATAGCATGTTCGGCATACCGTGCCAATTCCCGCCGATTTTTCCCGCTGCTGCCAATCGGGTCGGTGAAGATTAATTCGACTTCTATCCAGGGTTGCCGCAGTATTCGCCGCAATGATTCCAGCATCGAAATACTGGCGAAGGCCGCTGACTTGCTGAGGACTCCCGTAGCGTCGCTGTACCGTATCGCCACCGGATACAGTATGGCTGAGACCGTTACCGCCGGCTGCAATAGCGACGCATGAAAATGCCGAAGCAGGGTGCCATCGCTCGTCGTGCCTTCCGGGAATACCGTTACCCGATCTCCCATCGTCAACGCATTGCCGATGTCCTCATTTATCCGGGCGGTATCGCTGCGCTTTGTGCGCTCGATAAACAATGTTCCTGCATTCTGGCTCAACCAGCCGAGCAGTGGCCAATCGCGAATTTCAGATTTAGCCACAAAACGAGCGGGGCACACCGCATTGAGGGAATATACATCCAGCCAGGAAACATGATTGGCCGCCAGCATTACCGGCTGCATTTCGGCTGCAGGCGCAACACCACTGTGGCGCAGCCTGATGGACAGAATCGCAAGAAGCCCCGCTGACCAGTTTTGTGCCATGCGTCTTTGCGCTGACTGATCGAGATGAGGATATACTGCGGATTGGACCAAGCCGGAAATGATATGCAACAACAAGCGGATAGACCGGAAAATTTGTGTTACCCGGCTGGTGGTGGCGCTGGTGGTAGCGTTTTGCATGTCATTATTATCGCATCAATAATGACGATTGGTAGGTCTCGATAGTCTGCGCACCTGTCAGACAAAATTCGGCGGTAGCGGAAAGTATCAATGACCGAGCAGGGTAACCCCCAGGTTACTTCCGGCAGCGCGCAGTTCCTGATCGAGCGTGGCTAGAGGCAGATCGAGGCGCTGGGCCAGTTCCAGATATGCCGCATCGTAGAGAGTGAGCCGGTAGTGTTCGGCTAGACGAGCCGTTGCCGTCCAGGCTTGGCTGGCAGTTTCTGAATCGACGCTGACCGGCAGGTCACGTAAAAACCCGGCGAACTGATGACGTTGCGTGGCGTCCAGCCGACCACGGCGCTCAGCCATGGCCAAGCCATTGAGAACTTCCAGCGACCAGAGCGCCGGTGCTGTCGCTCCGGTTTCACTAATCTGATCCAATAGTGAAAGGGTGGCGCGAGTATGTTCATCCTCAAAACACCAAGCCAGTGCTACCGAGCTATCGAGAACCAAGCTCATGGACGACCTTCATTGATGAGGTCCTTGATTTCGAGACCCCCCAACGTAACCCCGCGACTGGCTTCGAGCAGGCCGCGCGCTGCTTGACGGGCTTTCGCGCGATTAAAGCCGGGCTCAGCCGGAACCAGTCGCGCGACGGCCTTGCCGTGCCGCGTGATGAGAATTTCTTCACCATTCTCGACCCGGTCAAGCAACGTGCCAAGTTTGTTCTTGGCCTCGAAGGCCCCGATCTCACGCATGATACCCATTCAAATAAGCTAGATGACAGCTAGACTATATATCAAGCCTCTCTCGAAGTCCATACCTAAACGCCGTAAATCATTTATGCTTTGTGGGAGAGTGGTTCGTTACCAATAGTCCCGGCGGAAGAGGGTATAGCCCTGGGTTTGACGGGATTTGCCGGATGTATGGACGGGGTTAGTACAGCTTAAAGTGCGCTAGTGCGATACTCGCGAAACCCCGCCTCCACTTAGAATTCTCACTCGCTCACCGGGCTTGAATTCTTCATCGGCAGCCTGAGTGATGGACACCATCGAGCCGTTGTCCAGCCTGACGGTGATTTCGTGTCCTGTCGTGCTCGTTACGGCCTGCTCCGCCGCTTGACCCAGCAGTCCTCCCACAAGCGCGCCGAGAACGCCGAAAATGACGCCGAGCCTGCCTTCTGCCGCAGTGCTGGCGCCAAGGCCGCCGGCCACGCCCCCTGCCACTGCGCCGATCTTGCTGCGCGTTCCTTCGATCTTCACTTCCCGTACACTTTCCACCACGCCGGTACGTACGCTTTGTATCTCCCGAACCTGGTCACGGGAGTAGTCGCTACCCGACAAGCCCGCCGCGCATCCGCTTAAAACGGTTATAGATAAGTACATCAACGCCACCGCGAAAATATTCGTCCGTTTCATTGCGCCCTCTTTATACAAGAATGCGGCTGCCGAAAATTTCAAAATATCGTTGATCGATTTCGTCCTGGCTGAAACCGTGGTTCTGCCCGCCGCGTTGAGCGATTTTCAGTGCTCCCATAAGCGAACCAAGCTGCCCGGTGCTCTGCCAATCCATTTCATTGATGATTCCGTAGAGCAGTCCCGCCCGGTACGCATCCCCGCACCCCGTCGGATCGATCACCTTATCCGCTTTAACGCTCGGAATGCCAATCTGTTGACCTTCGGAATAAATTACCGAGCCCTCCGAGCCTTTGGTGACGATCAACCCCTTTACGAGTTTCGCCAGTGCTTCAAGCGTGCGCCCGGTGCGCTCCTGCAACAACTGACCCTCGTAGTCGTTGACCGCGACGTAATCGGCCTTGTTGATGATATCCAGCAGCTCTTCGCCATTGAACATCGGTAGTCCCTGGCCGGGATCGAACATGAACGGGATACCCGCTTCATGGAACTCGCGCGCATGCTGCACCATGCCATCACGGCCGTCCGGGGCAATGATACCAAGGCTCACGTCTTTCGCTTCGGCAACGTGATTTTCATGCGAAAAATTCATCGCTCCAGGATGAAAGGCGGTGATCTGGTTATCCGCCAGATCGGTGGTGATGAATGCTTGCGCGGTAAATGTGTTACTCACATGCCGTATATGAGTTTGCGCCAGATCGAGATCCTGCAATCGGCTGGCGTATGGCTGATAGTCGTCGCCTACGGTAGCCATGATAAGCGGCTTGCCGCCCACCATTTGCAGATTGTAGGCGATATTGCCGGCACAGCCGCCGAATTCCCGGCGCATATCCGGCACCAGAAAAGCAACATTCAAAATATGAATCTGTTCCGGCAGGATATGATTTTTGAAATGATCCTTGAACACCATAATGGTGTCGTAGGCAATGGATCCGCAAATGAGTGTATGCATGTGGCCTGGGGCAGGATAAGGGATTATTTTTTGTGTCAGGGTAGTCAGATCGGCCCGATTTGGTCAGGTTGGTCAGATTGAACTCAAGGCCGTTTCCATACCAAATCCAGTTCTCGTGCGGCCTTTACGTCGTCCAGCCTGCGTACCGGGGTGGTGTGCGGGGCGCCTTTTACCATTTCCGGCTGTGTGTGAGCTTCTTCGAGGATTTCCTTCATGGCTGCGACAAACGCATCGAGTGTTTCCTTCGACTCGGTTTCAGCGGGCTCGATCAACAGGCATTCCGGCACCAGTAGCGGAAAATAGGTGGTAGGAGCGTGATAACCCTTGTCCAGCAGTCGCTTGGCCACATTCATCGCAGTTACGCCCGTTTTCTCCTTGAGGTCTTTTAGCGTGACTATAAACTCATGGCTCGCGCGGCGGTCCGGATAGGCGATCTCAAAACCCGCCCTGCTCAGTTCCGCCATCAGGTAATTGGCATTGAGCGTGGCGAATTCGGCCACCCGGTGCATACCCTCCGCCCCCAGCAGGCGGACATAGACATATGCCCGCAGCAGCACACCTGCATTGCCCATGTGCGCCGAGAGTCTGCCAATGGATTGTGGAATATCCTTTTCCGTCAGCCAGCGATACGTTCCTTTTTCAAATCCCACCACCGGTACGGGCATGAATGGCAATAAACGCTTGGCAACCCCCACTGGCGCCGAACCCGGCCCGCCACCGCCATGGGGAGTCGAGAAAGTCTTGTGCAGATTGATGTGAATGACGTCAAAGCCCATGTCGCCCGGTTTCACCTTGCCAAGGATCGCATTCAGGTTCGCGCCGTCGTAATACAGTAACCCCCCCGCCTGATGGACGATCCGGCTCATTTCGGCCACGTTCTTCTCAAATACGCCGAGCGTGGACGGGTTGGTCAGCATCAATCCCGCCGTTTGCGGCCCAACCGCCGCTTTCAGCGCGTCCATGTCTACATCGCCTTCGTTGTCAGTGGATATTTCCACGACTTTGTAGCCGCACATTACCGCTGTGGCCGGGTTGGTGCCATGCGCAGCGTCGGGTATGATGATTTCGGTACGAGCGGAATCTCCGCGCGACTCATGATAGGCGCGTATCATCGCCACGCCGATCAGTTCGCCTTGCGCACCGGCCATCGGCGTAAGACTGACTCCCGCCATGCCGGTCACATCCTTCAATATTTCCTGCAGTTCATACATGCACGCAAGAAAACCTTGCCCGGTACTTTCCGGCGCCCGCGGGTGCCGCCCCAGAAATTGCGGCAGCATGGCCAGCGAGTTGCAGGCGCGAGGATTGTATTTCATCGTGCAAGAACCAAGCGGATAGAACTGGGTGTCTATCGAAAAGTTCTTTTGCGACAGTCGCGTGTAATGACGCACCACATCCATTTCCGATACTTCCGGCAGCAGCGGGGGCGCTTTACGCATCAGATTCCGGGGAATGCCTTCCGTTTCCACGGCTGTTGCCGGGGATTGGGAATAATTGCGCCGTCCGGGGCGTGAGTGTTCAAATATCAACATGGTGAAAATCCGGGGCTTTGCGGTTAATGTACAGGCGGCATAGGCTTATTGAAGGGCAGCCAAAGCCGCGTCATAGTTGGGCTCATCCTTTATTTCCGGCACCAATTCCGCATGAATCACCTTGTCATTTTCATCCAGCACCACGACGGCGCGGGCCGTGATGCCGGCCAGCGGGCTATCGGCGATGGCGACGCCGTAATTTTTCATGAACTCGGATCCTCGCATGGTGGACAGTACCACCACCTTGTCCAACCCTTCGATGTCGCAGAAGCGGCTCATTGCAAAAGGTAAGTCAGCGGCGATTATCAACACCACGGTATTGTCCATGTTGCTGGCTTTTTCGTTGAACTTGCGTGTGGACATGGCGCAGACCGGGGTATCCAGGCTGGGAACGATGTTAAGTACTTTTTTCTTGCCCGCGAAATCAGCCAGCGTTACGTCCTTCAGTTCCTTGTTTACCAGCGAAAATGCCGGCGCCTTGTCGCCTGCTTTTGGAAAGCTGCCTTCAATTTTGATGGGATTGCCTGCAAGAGTTACCATGCTATTCTCCTTAAGTTGAAAGTAATGTCGCTGCGGGTGCGTGGGAATTTGCCGAACTTACGTTATCAAGCGCCAGGCTGAGTTGATCGGCATAATTTTCCAAATCTGCGGAGGTTTTCGTTTCGGTGGCGCATACGAGTATAGCGTTGCCGAGCTCCGGATAATATCCCTCCAGGTTCAGTCCCCCCAGTATTCGCTGGTGTTTGAGCGTGCGCAATACATCTTCGACCGGCGCGGGCAGCGAAACGACCGCTTCGTGAAACAAGGGTCCATCGAAGATTCTTTTTACGCCTTTCAGGGATTCGAGTTTCTCCAGCAGAGTCAGCGTGTTCGCATGGGACTGGGCGGCGATCCGCCGCAGCCCTTCGGGTCCCGTCAGCGCCATGTAGATGGTGGCGGCGGTGACCATCAATCCCTGATTGGTACAGATGTTGGAGGTGGCTTTGGAACGCCGGATATGCTGTTCGCGCGCCTGAAGCGTAAGGACAAAACCGGGTTTGCCATCCTGGTCCGTCGTGCGGCCGATGATACGTCCCGGCATTTGACGCACCAGCGGCTGCTTGCAGGCCATAAAACCGAAATAGGGTCCGCCGCTCGAGAGCGGGATTCCCAATGGCTGGCCTTCGCCCACCGCCACATCCGCTCCCTTGCCGCCCCATTCGCCGGGCGGAGTGAGCATCGCCAGCGCCATGGGATTGGCCACGCCAATCGCCAATGCGTTCTTGCTGTGCGCCCAATCGGTAAGCGCATCAACCTGCTCCAGCACGCCAAAGAAGTTGGGCTGGGGAATGACCAGCGCCGCAAATTCCTTCTTGCCGAACCTATCCAGAGATTCCGGCAGGGTCAGACCTGCCTGCGTGCAGTAGGGTAATTCAACAACCTCGATATTCTGATTTCCAACGATGGCGCGCACCACGCTACGATAGACGGGATGAACCGTGGCAGGCATCAGGATACGGCGTGAGGACTTGTGCGAGCGCACCGCCATCAGCGCCGCTTCAGCCAGTGCGGAGGCGCCGTCGTACATGCTCGCGTTGGAGACATCCATTCCCGTCAGCGAAGCCATCATGGTCTGGTATTCATAGAGCAACTGCAAAGAGCCTTGGCTCGCTTCCGCCTGATAAGGGGTATACGAGGAGTAGAACTCACCGCGGGTGGTAATCTGCCATACCGCGGCCGGAATATGGTGCTCATATGCGCCGGCCCCGATAAAATTGAGATAGTGCCCGTCCGCCTCGGCCCTTTCCAGCATCAGCCGTGAAATTTCCATTTCGCCCAACCCGGGGGGAACCCGTTTCAAGCGGCCGCTTTTCAGGTCGGGAGGAATCTCGTCGAACAGATCATCGATGGTGTTTGCACCGATGCTTGCAAGCATTGCGTGTATATCTTCTTCAGTATGGGGAATGAATGGCATGATTTGTTCCGTGAATCATTGGGAATGAAGCGTGCAAGTGGGGTAAAACGCAAGGTCCGGAAATATTATCCACTTCATTTTCGAGGACTTTAGGAGTCTTCCTCGCTTTCGAGCATTTTCTGATAGTCCGCGGCACTGAGCAGATGGTTCAGATCGGCATTCACCGGCTTTAGTTTGAAAAGCCATGCTGCGTAGGCGTCCTGGTTAACTTTTTCCGGCGCCGTTTCAAGATCGGGGTTGACGGCTGCTACCTCTCCCGCGATAGGCGCATACACGTCAGCCGCCGCCTTGACCGACTCCACGACGGCGCATTCTTCTCCCTGTTTAAGTTTGCGTCCTACATCCGGTGTTTCCACGAATACCATGTCGCCGAGTAATTCCTGCGCGTGCTGGGTAATACCGATCGTCACCGTGCCGTCGTCTTCAAGCCTCACCCATTCGTGGGATTTGGTGTATTTCAAATTATTTGGGATATTCATGTTTTTTGCTCCGGAATTAAATGACATTTACGCCGCTGTCCAAATCAAATCAGACTTTTGCCGTTTCGCACGAACGGGTATTTTACTGCTTTCGCCCGCAGCATTTTGTCTCGCACCACTACCTGCACCTCATCTCCCGCGGATACGGTTAACGGTAACCGCGCCAGCGCGATAGACTGATTGAGCGTCGGCGAAAATCCGCCGCTGGTGATCTCGCCGTCGCTTTCGTTATCCCCGGACGGCGTAGTCACTTTCTGGTGGCTGCGCAATACACCGCGCTCCAGTAAAATCAAGCCAATCAATTGCTGTGCTGCGGGCCTTTCCAAAAGCGCCTGCCTGCCGATAAAGTCACGATCGCTTTTTAAATCGACCGTCCAGCCCAAGCCGGATTCCAGCGGACTGGTCGTTTCATCCATGTCCTGGCCGTAAAGATTCATGCCGGCCTCAAGCCGTAACGTGTCGCGCGCACCGAGCCCCGCGGGCGCCACGCCGGCGGCATGGAGCGCATTCCAGAAATCCGCGGCATCCCCTGCGGGCAGCATGATTTCAAAGCCGTCCTCGCCGGTGTAGCCGGTCCGAGCAATAAAATATTCATCAAAAAATGCTGCCTGAAACAGCTTCAGGTTCTCCGTTGCCGTCTGAGCGCCGGCGATTACTTGCCAAACCTTGGTGCGGGCGTTAGGCCCTTGCACCGCAATCATGGCGAGATCACGGCGAGGGGTGATTTCCAGTCCGGGAGCGATCTCATCGCGCCGTGCCAGCATCCATGCCATGTCCTTGTCGGCGGTACCCGCATTTACAACCATGCGGAAATGCGATTCAGTCAAAAAATAAATGATGAGATCATCTATTATCCCGCCCTGAAGATTGAGCATGCAGGTATAAAGCGCTTTGCCCGGCTGCGTCAGTTTGTCTACATTGTTGGCGACCAGGCGCCGCAAAAAATCACGCGCAGTCTCACCCTTGATATCCACGGCTAACATATGAGATACGTCGAACATGCCCGCATCCCTACGGACCTGATGGTGTTCATCAAGCTGGGAACCATAATGCAAAGGCATTTCCCAGCCACCGAAATCGACCATTTTGGCCTTCATATCGCGGTGAGTTTGATTAAGCGAGGTCGTTTTCAAAGTCGGTATCCCAAAAATAAAAAAGGCGAAGTCACGTCACATGACCTCGCCCCTCTGTCCTTTTTACCTGAGAGATTACGGAATGGCTGTTCCGCGTGCCCCTTCGGTGGCCGAACTCAATGCCGGCGCTCTCCAGATTGCCTGTCACAAGCGGTTCTCAAGGATCAGGATCGACCTGATCAACGCCTGAGCGATTCCGGGGGGTTGCGCCTTCGGCGGCGACGATGAAACCGGCGCACTCTTCCGCTTGGATATAAATGGCAGAACCCGAACTATACTCCTCCAACCGGGATTACGACAAGGTAAATAGTGGGCTAAACCGGTTTTTTATCAATGATTGGAAATTGGGGTGGTGTGAAATAGTCCCTTCGATGGGGATGCTTGCAGAGTTCGAACATAAGGTAGAATCTTTCCCTCCCCATCAGACCGGGAATTTCTCATGAGCGACTCCCTGCATCTTGTCTGCCCACACTGCCAGGCGGTTAACCGTGTACCCGCTGCACGGCTGGAGCAGCAGCCCAATTGCGGACAATGCCACCAGCCATTGTTTACGGGCCACCCGGTGGAGTTAACCCCCGCCACGTTCGCCAAACACCTCGACCGCAACGACATTCCGATACTGGTTGATTTATGGGCGCCCTGGTGTGGTCCCTGCAAGATGATGGCGCCAGCCTTCGTTCAGGCAGCAGGTATGCTGGAGCCACACATTCGTCTGGCCAAGGTGAACACCGAAGCTGAGCCGGCACTGGGTGCGCGGTACAATATCCGCAGCATCCCGACTCTGGCGCTCTTTCGGGGTGGCCGCGAGCAGACGCGACAGTCTGGCGCCATGACAGCTCAGGATATCGTACGTTGGGTTCAATCGCGTTAGAATGAATCAGGCGCCAACTGTTATCTCTTGGAAAACGCGACTACAAAATGACACCGGGCAACCTGTTTATTATCAGCGCTCCATCGGGCGCCGGAAAAACCAGCCTGGTTAAGGCCTTGCTTCAAACCGGCATCGATCTGAGCCTATCTGTTTCCTATACATCCCGGCCGGCGCGTCCCGAAGAAGTGGATGGGCGCGATTACCACTTCATAAGCCGTGAAATGTTTGAACAGAAACTGGAACAGGGGGAATTTCTGGAAAGCGCGGAGATTTACGGAAATCTATACGGCACTTCGCAAAGGTGGCTAAACGACACGATCGTGTCGGGACACGACATTCTGCTGGAAATCGACAGTCAGGGTGCGCAGCAGGTGCGACGGGTCTTTCCCAAATCGATGGGAATTTTTGTTCTACCGCCATCATTGGAGGCGTTGGAGATGCGCTTGAGAAAGCGGGCGCAGGATAGTCCGGAAGCAATCACGCGGCGTCTGGCCGCCGCCCGTGAGGAGATCGGCCATGTGAGCGAATATGATTATGTTATCATCAATGAGAAGCTGGACAAGGCGCTGCAGGAGCTGGCCTGCATCGTACAAGCTGAGCGTTTGAGAATGACGAGCCAAGTCGTTCGTCACCACGGACTGGTAACACAGCTCGGAAGAATTCCTGTTTCATAGCCCTAAATCCGATTATTTTTTAGCATTCCCCGCATACCCGCCATACCTTGACGGGAGCTGCACCGTTACTTTTGCCGCTCTTTCATTAGGCGCTTTGCGCCGCTATTTCTGACACACTATACCGGGAGCAATATTATGGCACGCATCACCGTTGACGATTGTTTGAAAAAAATTCCCAACCGCTTCGATATGACCCTGGTCGCAACCATCCGGGCAAGACAGCTTTCAGTCGGCGGTACCCCCATGGTGGAGGCCACCCGAGATAAGCCTACGGTAATTGCGTTGCGCGAACTGGCTCAGGGAAAGATAGGGATGGAACTTCTTAACATTGGCCCGCTTTGATTTTGCCGGGCGCGCATCTATACTGGAGACTGGATCGGTTCGATTGCAAACTGGATTTATAGACTCTCGTGAGGATGCCGCCATCCGGAAACGCCCGACCGCGGGCCGTATCAGAGAATAAAGGAAATTACATGCATGTACGAGGCTCGCCGGCTCCCTCTGCTACCTTACCCGAGGCGGATTTCCTGTTTAATGAATTATCCGGTTACCTTAAGCCGGAGGATATTTCTGAGCTTCAGAACGCCTACCTTTTCAGCCAGAGCGCCCATTCCGGACAATTCCGGCAATCCGGTGAACCCTATATTTCTCATCCGTTGGCGGTAGCCGGCATACTCGGTAAATTGCGTCTTGATCCCCCGACGCTGAGCGCTGCTTTGTTACATGACGTGATGGAGGACACGCACGTCTCCAAGACCGAGATCAGCGATAGATTTGGCAAGCCGGTTGCGGAACTCGTGGATGGCGTTTCAAAGCTCGACAAGATCGAGTTCCAGACCCATGCGGACGCTCAGGCGGAAAATTTCCGCAAGATGCTGCTGGCGATGGCGCAAGACGTGCGCGTCATACTTATCAAATTGGCGGACCGGCTGCACAACATGCGTACGCTGGAGGCGATGCGGCCCGAGAAACGACGCCGCATCGCCCGCGAAACCATGGAAATCTATGCGCCCATAGCCAACCGTCTGGGGCTCAACAGTATCTACCAGGAGCTGCAGGAGCTCAGTTTTCGCTACCTTTTTCCAACACGCTACCGGGTTCTGGCCAATGCCACCAAGGCGGCGCGTGGCAATCGCCGCGAAGTGGTGACCAAAATCCTCGATGCCATCAAGCAGCGCCTGCAGGCTGCGGGACTGGACGCGGAGGTGAGCGGACGCGAAAAGCAGCTTTACAGTATTTACAAGAAAATGGCGGAGAAACACCTTACGTTTTCGGAAGTACTCGACATTTACGGTTTCCGCGTTGTCGTCAAAGACGTGCCGTCGTGCTACATCGCGCTGGGGGCATTGCACAGTCTCTATAACCCCATCCCCGGAAAATTCAAGGACTATATCGCGATTCCCAAGGCAAACGGTTACCAGTCATTGCACAATACTTTGTGGGGCCCTTATGGCATCCCGATTGAAGTGCAAATTCGCACCGCCGAAATGCACCGGATTGCGGAGGCGGGCGTGGCTTCGCACTGGCTCTATAAGAGCACCGATGCCGATATCAACGACCTGCACCTGAAAACCCATCAGTGGTTGCAGAGCCTGTTGGAGACGCTAAGCGACTCCACTGATTCTTTGGAATTTCTGGAACATCTCAAGGTTGACCTGTTTCCTGGCGAAGTCTATGTCTTTACGCCCCAAGGCAAGATATTGGCCCTGCCCAAGGATGCTACAGCCGTGGATTTCGCCTATGCGGTACATACCGACATTGGCGACAGCTGCGTGGCTGCGAAAATAAACGGTGAGAATGCGCCTTTGCGCACCAGTCTCCGAAGCGGCGATCGCATTGAGATTGTTACCGCGTCGCATGCAAAACCCAACCCGGCCTGGCTTAATTACGTCGTTACCGGCAAGGCGCGCTCGCATATCCGTCGTTTTCTCAAGACCATGCAATACGAAGAGTCGGCCAAGCTGGGGGAGCGCTTGCTGAATCAGGCGTTAACGTTGCTCAAGGTTGATCCGCAGACGATAAGCGACGCGCAATGGGAGAAACTGGCGCGGGAGAGCGGCGCCAAATCCAGAAATGATTTACTGGCGGACATGGGATTAGGCAAGCATCTCCCGGCAGTGATAGCAAGGCACTTGGCAGCGCCGGGAGAATCCGCTACCGGGGCAAATGGAGGTATCGGTGTCATCACGATACTCGGCACCGAAGGCATGGCGGTACAATTCGCCAAATGCTGCCGCCCGATTCCGGGGGATTCCATTGTCGGTTTTATCAAGAAGGATCAAGGATTGGTGATACATGTCCATGATTGTCCGGCTGTCATCAAAAACCGCAATCATTCGGACAATTGGCTGGATGTGGCATGGGGTAAAGGGATTACCCGGCATTTCGAGGCCAGCATCAAAGCAGTGGCGGCCAATGAGCGCGGCGTATTGGCCAGGCTCGCGGCTGCAATCGCCGGAGCCGGTTCCAACATTGATAACGTTGACATGGAAGGAGATGGCGCCTATACCACCATGAATTTCACGTTACAGGTCCGCAACCGCTATCATCTTGCACAAGTTATGCGGGGTTTGAGGCGTATTCCGGAAGTCGCGAAAATCAGCCGGATGAAGGGCTGATTCAAATCCTCGCTTCGCTTCACTTTACATACCGGGAGATTTGCCCGCTGCCCTATCGTTCATACGCCAATACCGGCGCCAGCCATTTTTCCGTCTCCCCCAGCGTCCAGCCTTTGCGCTTCGCATAATCTTCCACCTGCTCCTTGTTTATTTTGCCTACCGCGAAATAATCCGCTTCGGGGTGAGAAAAATAGAAGCCCGATACCGCCGCGGTCGGCACCATGGCGTAGGATTCAGTCACGATAATGCCGGCATTTTCCGGAGCTTTAAGCAGTTCAAACAACGGGCCTTTTTCGGTGTGGTCAGGACAGGCCGGGTAACCGGGCGCGGGGCGGATGCCGCGATACTCTTCGGCGACGAGTTGCTCATTGCTCAGGTTTTCATCTTTGACAAACCCCCAGAATTCGCGCCGTACCCGCCAGTGCATGTGCTCGGCGAAAGCTTCCGCCAGACGGTCAGCCAGCGCTTTCAATATAATTGCGCTGTAATCGTCATGCGCCTCCTCAAAAGCCTTTATTCGTGCGTCGATGCCGAGCCCGGAGGTTACCGCGAATACACCGATCGTGTCGCGAAGCCCCGTTTCCCTGGGCGCGATGAAGTCGGCCAGACATAGATTGGGGCGTCCGGCCGGCTTCATGGTCTGCTGCCGCAGATTATGGAATGTCATCGCCAATCTGGTGCGGGCTTTATCGGCATAAATCTCTATGTCGTCGCTGTTCACGGTATTTGCAGGAAACAGGCCGAATACGGCATTGGCGCCCAGCCATTTCTGCTCGACTATTTTCTTCAGCATGGCCTGCGCATCGCGGAACAGGGTACTGGCAGCCTCCCCCACTACCTCGTCTTGAAGAATCGCCGGATAACGCCCCGACAATTCCCACGCCTGAAAGAATGGCGTCCAATCGATGTAGGGAACTATTTTTTCCAGCGGGTAATTTCTTAACGACCTCACGCCGACGAAGTCCGGTTCCGGCGGAGTGTAGTTTTCCCAATCGGTTTTAAAGGCGTTATTTCGCGCTTCGGTAATGGATAGCATCGGTGCGGGTCCTTTCTTGTTTCTATGCTGGGTGCGGACTTTCTCGTACTCGGCCTGGAGCCCCCGCACGTAATCCGCCCGCAAATCCTCTGATAACAAATTGCTGCATACGCCCACGGCGCGGCTCGCATCCGGCACCCATACGGTAACCCCATGGTAATGCGGCGCGACTTTCACGGCCGTGTGCACCCGCGAAGTGGTTGCGCCGCCGATCAATAGCGGAATGGTAAACCCTTCGCGCTGCATTTCCTTCGCCACATGCGCCATTTCCTCCAGGGAAGGCGTAATCAGTCCTGACAGACCGATCATGTCGGCCTGCTCGCGCCGTGCCATTTCGAGAATCTGTGCACACGGCACCATCACGCCCATATTCACCACCGCGTAATTATTGCACTGGAGCACCACGGTCACGATATTTTTGCCGATGTCGTGCACATCCCCCTTGACCGTGGCGATGACGATCTTGCCCTTGGGCCGGGAATCGCCCGACAACTTTTTTTCCGCCTCGATGAACGGCAGCAGGTGCGCCACCGCTTGCTTCATCACGCGCGCCGACTTGACCACCTGGGGTAAAAACATCTTGCCGGAGCCGAACAGGTCGCCCACCACGTTCATGCCATTCATGAGCGGACCCTCGATCACCTGGATCGGACGTCCGCCCTGATTACTGATTTCGAGCCGGGCCGCCTCGGTATCTTCGACGATATAGGTGGTGATGCCTCTGACCAGCGCGTGAGTGAGACGTTGCTGGATCGACTCGTTGCGCCAGGAAAGATCTTCGATGTTTTCCTTGCTTTTTCCCTTGAAGCTCTCCGCGAATTCCACCAGCCGCTCGGTGGTGCTGACGTCCCCTTCGATTGGACGATTGAGCAGCACATTCTCGACCCGCTCCAGCAGGTCCTTGGGAACATCCGAATAAACGCCCAGTTGTCCGGCGTTAACGATACCCATGGTCATGCCGGCCCGGATCGCGTGATAAAGGAACGCGGTATGGATCGCTTCGCGCACGGGCTCGTTGCCGCGGAAAGAAAATGACACGTTCGACACGCCTCCGCTCACCTTGGCATGGGGCAGCGTTTGCTTGATGATGCGAGTGGCCTCGATGAAATCAACGCCGTAATTGTTGTGTTCCTCGATGCCGGTGGCGACCGCAAAAATGTTTGGATCAAAAATGATGTCTTCAGGCGGAAAACCCACCTGATCAACCAGAATGCGATAGCAGCGTGTGCAAATGTCCACCTTGCGTTCTTTCGTATCGGCCTGCCCCGACTCGTCGAAAGCCATTACGATTACCGCGGCGCCGTAGCGGCGGGCAAGTTTCGCATGTTCGATGAACTCCGTTTCGCCTTCCTTCATGCTGATGGAGTTGATCACGGCCTTGCCTTGCACGCACTTCAACCCCGCTTCGATCACCGACCACTTGCTCGAGTCGATCATGACCGGCACACGGCTGATATCCGGTTCGGCGGCGATGAGGTTCAGGAACGTCACCATCGCCTTCTGCGAATCGAGCATCGCCTCATCCATGTTGATGTCGATGATCTGTGCACCGTTTTCCACCTGATTACGGGCAACGCTCAGTGCTTCCGCATAATTGTTACCCAGTATCAAGCGGGCGAAGGCTTTCGAGCCGGTGACATTGGTTCGCTCACCCACATTCACGAACAGTGAGTCGTCGCCGATGCTGAGAGGCTCCAGACCGGACAGGCGCAATTTTTTCGGGATATCGGGAACGACCCGAGGCGCAATATCGCTCACCGCATCGGCGATGGCCTTGATGTGCGCCGGCGTGGTGCCGCAGCAGCCGCCGACGATATTGACGAAACCCGATTGCGCAAATCCCTTGATCAGACTTGCAGTATATTCGGGCGACTCGTCATAGCCGGTTTCCGCCAGCGGATTGGGCAGGCCGGCATTGGGGTGCGCACTGACGTACACGCCGGCAACCCGGGAAAGTTCCTCGATGTAGGGACGCATCAATTCCGCTCCCAAGGCGCAGTTAAGCCCTACAGACAGGGGTCGCGCGTTACTGACCGAGTTCCAGAAGGCTTCCGGTGTCTGCCCGGAGAGCGTCCGCCCGGACGCATCGGTGATGGTTGCGGAAATCATGACGGGAACGCGCACGCCGTGAGTCTCAAAATATTGATCGACGGCAAATAGCGCAGCCTTGGCGTTCAGGGTATCGAAAATGGTTTCCACCAGCACGATGTCGGCCCCGCCGTCGATGAGCCCGCGAATGGATTCGGAATAGTCCGCCACCAGTTGATCGAAGGTGATGCCGCGAAAACCGGGGTCGTTCACGTCGGGTGAGATGGAGGCGGTTTTGGTGGTCGGCCCGAGAACACCCGCGACGAAACGTGGCCTCTCGGGGGTTTTCGCTTCCATCGCCTGCGCCGCCTCCCGCGCCAGCTTAGCCCCGGCGAAATTCAGCTCGTACACCAGATCCTGCATGTGGTAATCGCCCATCGAGGCAGCGGTGGAATTGAAGGTGTTGGTCTCGATGATGTCCGCACCCGCTTCCAGATAGCCGGTATGAATGGAATGGATAATCTGCGGTTGGGTGAGTGTCAGAAGATCGTTGTTGCCTTTGAGGTCGTGCGGAAAATCGGCGAAGCGCGTGCCGCGATAATCCGCTTCGTTGAGCCGGTGGCTCTGGATCATCGTGCCCATGGCGCCGTCCAGCATCAGGATGCGGCGGGCAAGCAGGTCTTGCAGTAACGCGGTGCGGGGATGTTCGTTCATTGCCAGGCTACATTTTCGATGGAGGCTGGATTCTATCATGCCCCCAATGACGTGACGCTGTACCCGGCGGGGAAGGTACTTTCATCCAATACTCGGCTACTGTAACAACTTTGTTAGCGCGCCAGGTGGCGTTCGGGCAGCCATTCGTCCATCGAGGGTGGCAACAAAACGCCGATCGTGCGGTCTTATCGGGCGGAAGTTGTTCATAGCAGGCGCTCCGTCAGTGTAAACTTACGGTGATTATCCAATTTTATAATGTGCGCCGGTTAAGTCCGCCAGGCTGCTAGCCCGGATGTTTCAGTGCGCCGTGCAAAGGCACGGTTTTTCAGCGGGTGCGAATCC
>JAKDLC010000078.1 GCA_030453055.1 Nitrosospira sp. | reverse complement strand
TGGTATGCAAGCCGTGGATTTTTACCAGCTCTGCCAGAATCAACCCCAGGCTCACACGGCGTTGCGCGCGTTCATGAAACAAATCCCGTGGCAGCGGCACATTCTTGGCGTTCATGCCGCGTGATTCAAGATCACGGTGCGCATCCTGCATTAATCGCTCCGATTCACGTTCCACCAAGGCTTTGGGCGCTTGAATCCGGGTTGTATCAAGCAGCGCCTGCATGACTTGTTCCTTGATTTTCGCTTTGACGCGTTTGGATACTTCCCGCTCAAGGTTAGCCTGAATTTCGGTACGCATTTTTTCGATATCGCCATCGGCAACGCCTAGCGATCTGGCGAATTCCGCATCCACTTCCGGCAGTCTCGACGCCTCCACTCCGTTGAGTCTTATTTCAAATGCAGCAGTCCTGCCGGCAACGTCCTTGCCATGATAATCCGCTGGAAAGGTCACTTCAATCGTTTTGCTCTGCCCTGCGCTCATACCGGCAAGCGGTTCTTCAAAGTCCTTGAGCAGCCTGCCCTCGCCAAGCACCAGGGTGAAGTTCTCAGCTTTGCCACCAGCGAACTCTACCCCGTCGATGACGCCAAGATAATCGATACTGACTCGATCGCCTGGCATGGCCGGCCGCTCCGCCGGCTCGTACTGCATTCTCTGCTTGCGTAGAACCTCCAGCGTTTTATCGATATCAGTCGCAATGACATCGATCACAGGCTTTTCGATTCGAATCCCGCTCACGTCCCCCAGCACCACATCCGGATAGACTTCAAATGTTGCGCTGAATTCAAATTCGGCGGCATTCTCCGCCATACCCTTTGGTTCAAACCGCGGATAACCCGCAATTCGCAGCTTGTTCTCGCGCACAGCTTCACTGAAATTCTTCTGCAGCACGTCGCCCATCACCTCCTGACGCACCTGTGGCCCATATTGCTGCGCCACGATTTTCAGCGGCACCTTGCCCGGCCGAAAACCATGTATTTTTGCGGTGCGCGCCAACCGCTTCAGGCGGCTGTCAACTTCTGCCTCGATTTTTTCCTGGGGAACCGAAACGTTAAGGCGGCGCTCCAGCGCCCCTAGATCTTCAACATTCGATTGCATTATTTTTTCCGGCTGGTTGATAACATCGACGCAGCGTTACAACGACCAAGGGGAACGCGACTCGTTAAAACACAACATCGCTCAACGCTGCCTACCATTCCCTGGTGCGAAAGGGGGGACTCGAACCCCCACACCTTTCGGCGCCAGAACCTAAATCTGGTGCGTCTACCAATTCCGCCACTTTCGCGCGCCGTTTTTCTGTCCGTTGGTGTCAATTATACCTATTTTCCTGACAAAATACCGTCTCGCCACTGACTGCTTTACTGTCCGGCCCCATCAGGTATAGATAACCCGGCATCAGGTCCTCCGGTCGAGGCAATGCATGCTTGATCTCGCCAGGATGAGTCCTGGCTCGTTGCGGCGTGTGTACCGGCCCCGGAATTGCCACGTTGACGCGCAGATTCGGAAGCATTTCCCATTCCTGCGCCTGAATTTTTACCAGCACCTCGAGTCCGGCCTTGGCCACCGCAAAACCGCCCCAATAGGCTGCGGGGGCATGCCCGTGCGTTTCCGAGGTCATGATCACGCTGGCGTCCGGCGATGCTTTCAGCAGCGGTAAACAGGCTCGCGTCAATGCAAACGGCGCAATCAGATTGACACGTAACAACGCGAGCCATTGTTCCAGCGTCTGGTTTTCCAAGGGGGTCAGACCGAACATCAACGCCGCGTTGTGCAAAATACCGTCCAATCTGCCCAACTGCAGTTTGATGGCCTGGGCGATCGACTCAAAATCCTTGTCGCCGGCCTTTTCCAGGTCAAGCGGAAAAATTGCGGGCTGCACCCCACCGTTTTTCTCGATTTCATCGTATACGCTCTCCAGTTTCTCGACCCGACGCCCGTGCAGAATGACGGTGGCGCCGTGAGCGGCATAGGCCAATGCTGCAACGCGGCCTATACCCTGGCCCGCGCCGGTGATGAGTATCACGCGATTCTTGAGCAGATCCGCGGGCGCGCGATAATTTCTAAAATCGTTCATGAGCATTACCGGTGAGAAAAGGATAGGACGCATATTGACGATATGGCGTATGAGACCGCGCCGGCGGGACCGCGCTCTACCCGCTGATCCATGTCTTCCACGCAATCCATAATTTACGCATCGGCGTGAGGCTTACGCGTTGGCGCATCACATGGCACCCGTCCTCCTTGATTTCCTTGAGCAGGGCCTGATAAATCGCCGCCATGATAATGCCGGGCCGCTGGTTTTTGCGGTCTTCCGCGGACAGCGCCGCGAAGGCTTGGGCATAATAGCTTTCTGCCCGTTCGATCTGGAATTCCATCAACCGCCTGAAACTGCCGGTCTCATGCGAACGCAGAATGTCCTCGTTTGATACTCCAAAGCGGACAAGCTCGTCCTGCGGCAGGTAAATGCGGTCACGACGCGCGTCTTCGCCGACGTCGCGTATGATGTTGGTGAGTTGGAACGCCAGCCCCAAATCTTGTGCATATTTCAAGGTATCGGGATTACGATAGCCAAAAATCTCCACGGAACACAGTCCCACCACGCTCGCCACGTGGTAGCAGTAGAGCCGCAGCGTCTCGAAGTCGGCATAGCGGTTGTAGTTGAGGTCCATTTCCATGCCGTCTATGATTTCATTCAATCGTTCAGCAGTGACGTTAAAGGTTTTCGATACGTCAACCAGCGCTTTCGCCACCGGGTGGCTGGGCTCACTTCCCTGCCCGGCGCTGAATATGGCGGCAACCTCGGTCCGCCACCAGGCGAGCTTCGCTCGCGCCACCGACGCATCGGTGCACTCGTCCACCACATCGTCCACCTCGCGGCAGAAGGCATATAGGGCGGTAATGGCGCGGCGCTTTTCCAATGGCAGATAGAGAAAGCTGTAATAGAAACTGGAGCCGCTCTGAATCGCCTTTTCCTGACAATACTGGTCTGGAGTCATATGAACCATGTGGGAGAAAAACTCTGGATCACCGTGCTACCTGCGGTTTGTCAGGAAAATTTTCATTCGAGCTTGTGGTAACCCGGATAATAAAAAACCCCACCGTAGCGGGGTTTTTTATTATGCTGCATTTCGGATAAGACCGATACCGGCAAACCCTACATATCCATGCCACCCATGCCGCCCATGCCGCCCATGCCACCCATGCCGCCCATGCCACCGGCTCCGCCAGACTCTTCCTTCGCCATTTCCGCCACCAGGGCATCGGTGGTGAGCATCAGACTCGCGACCGAAGCGGCGTGTTGCAAGGCATAACGCGTCACCTTGGTAGGATCCAGAACGCCCATATCCACCATGTCACCGTATTCGCTGGTAGCGGCGTTGTAACCGAGGTTACCCTTACCTTCCAATACCTTATTAATCACCACCGAGGGTTCATCGCCACAGTTGGCGACGATTTGGCGCAGCGGCTCTTCCAGCGCCCGCAAAACGATCTTGATGCCCGCGTCCTGATCGTGATTGTCGCCTTTGAGGCCGGCCACCGCGGTACGGGTACGCAACAACGCCACGCCGCCGCCGGGAACGATGCCCTCTTCCACCGCGGCACGGGTGGCATGCAGCGCGTCTTCGACACGCGCTTTCTTCTCTTTCATTTCGACTTCGGTGGCCGCGCCAACCTTGATCAGCGCTACCCCGCCGGCGAGTTTTGCCACACGCTCCTGCAACTTTTCCTTGTCATAATCGCTGGAGGCTTCTTCGATTTGATTGCGAACCTGCTTGACGCGGCCTTCAATGGTTTTGGTATCGCCGGCGCCATCGATGACGGTGGTTTCTTCCTTGCCAACTTCGATGCGCTTGGCCTGTCCTAAGTCCTTCAGCGTTGCCTTCTCCAATGTAAGGCCCACTTCTTCGGCGATCACGGTGCCGCCCGTGAGAATGGCGATGTCTTCGAGCATGGCTTTACGGCGATCACCAAAACCTGGCGCTTTGACCGCGCAGGTTTTCAGGATGCCACGGATATTATTCACCACCAGGGTCGCAAGCGCTTCACCGTCCACATCTTCGGCGATGATCAGAAGCGGCTTGCCGGCTTTGGCTACCTGCTCCAATACCGGCAGCAATTCGCGGATATTGGAAATTTTCTTGTCGTGCAGCAGGATAAAGGGTGATTCCAGCAATGCAATCTGCCTGTCCGCATTGTTGATGAAATACGGGGAGAGGTAGCCGCGATCGAATTGCATGCCCTCGACCACTTCCAACTCGTTTTGCAGTCCGGAACCGTCTTCCACCGTAATCACGCCTTCCTTGCCTACTTTCTCCATCGCGTCGGCAATGATCTTGCCAATTTCCGGGTCTGAATTGGCGGAAATACTTCCCACCTGTGCAATTTCCTTACCGGTAGTGCAGGGCTTGGAGAGTTTTTTGAGTTCTTCAACCGTTGCGATCACGGCTTTATCGATACCACGCTTGAGGTCCATCGGGTTCATGCCGGCGGCGACATACTTCATGCCTTCCTTGATGATGGACTGCGCCAGCACGGTAGCGGTGGTGGTGCCGTCGCCCGCCACGTCGGAAGTCTTGCTTGCCACTTCCTTCAGCATTTGCGCGCCCATATTCTCGAACTTGTCTTTCAGTTCAATTTCTTTCGCTACTGAAACGCCATCCTTGGTGATGGTCGGCGCGCCGTCCGAACGCTCCAGCACTACATTGCGGCCTTTGGGCCCCAGGGTGACCTTGACCGCATCGGCTAGGATATTGACCCCACTCACCATTTTGTTGCGGGCTGAATCGCCGAATTTCACTTCTTTCGCTGCCATAATCTCTTTCTCCTAATTTCCAGAAAATATTGTTTAAGGTAAATTAACCTTCGACGACGCCCATGATGTCTTCTTCGCGCATCACGAGGAGTTCTTCTCCCGACACCTTCACCGTTTGTCCGGAATATTTGCCGAACAGCACCTTGTCGCCAACTTTGACATCCAGCGGACGAACTTTGCCGTCGTCGCCAACCTTGCCTTTGCCTACGGCGATGATTTCGCCTTGATCGGGTTTTTCCGCAGCGCTGTCAGGGATGACAATGCCGGACGCGGTCTTGCGTTCTTCTTCCAGCCGCTTGACAATAACGCGGTCGTGTAGGGGGCGAATCTGCATGTTTCTTTCTCCTGTTTTAGAATTGACACAATAAAATCGCCGGGAAAACTGATTTTGTCTTCAGATTTCCTGGAATTCGTTACAAAAACACCTGTTAGCACTCACTGCTAACGAGTGCTAATAATAAAGGCTATTACCGGGAATTTCAAGTGATGAGCAATAAATTGCCATATCGGCAATGTAGGGCAATGAAAGCGAAGCGCATTGCGCCGGATGGGAATTCCTCCCATCCTGCCAATGCCGGAAGTTTCAAGAACCGCTCGCCTGGCGCCTATTCCTGTTACTTTAGTACGATGGACAAGGCGCCTGCGGGTTTCCTAAAATGATCTGGTATTACTCACGGCAATTCGATTCCCCATGGCAAATCCAATCGGCGAACTGCTGGTTCGCGAAGGTCTGATATCCACCGCACAACTGGCGCAGGCGCTTGCCTGCCAGAAGCAGGATAGCGGCCGCCTGGGGGATGTCCTCGTCTCTCTCGGTTTTCTCACGGCAAATCAATATAGCCAGTTCTTCCAGCCTGTTCCGCAAGTGCCGCTAAAGGTGGCCAACACCGGCCTGAATGAAGCTTTTCTCACCGACTTGCTGCTCAAGGCCGCCTATCTGGAGGCCGGTACGTTCTCTTTGCAACAGATTTCCGACACACTCTCGCTCCCGTTCAGTGTCGTCGATGAACTGGCGGAACTGGTCACGGCCGACCAGCTCGCCGCCATCCGCTCAGCCACCGGCTATGGCCGGGCGTCCCAGGTTTTCGAGCTGACCAAGCGTGGGCGCGAAAGAGCGGAAGCAGCGCTTGACACCAGCCGTTACGTGGGGGCGGCCCCGGTGCCGCTGCAGGATTACACGCGCGCCCTGGCGCGGCAATGTGTACGGCAGGTCGAAGTGGACGATGAATGGATACGCCATTCGCTGAAGCATATGGTTATCGGGAAAAAAATGCTTAACCAGTTGGGGCCGGCGTTTGGTTCGGGACGTTCCATCTTCTTTTATGGCCCGCCTGGAACAGGAAAAACGAGCATCGCCGAAATATTGGGGCGCGCGCTGCCGGGGCATATTTACCTTCCGCAGGCGATAGAGGTAAGCGGCCAGGTGATTCGGCTGTTCGATCCCGCAATTCACGTCGGCGTGACAGATGAAACCGCGGAAGGTCACCAGCTTGACCTGAGGATGAATCTTAAGCATGACCCGCGCTGGAAAAAATGCCGCCGCCCGGTGGTGATGGTAGGTGGCGAACTGACCCTGGATATGCTCGACCTGCGTTACGATGCCGGCAGCAAGTTCTATGAAGCGCCGATACACATGAAAGCCGGAAATGGCGTGTTCATCCTCGACGACTTCGGCCGGCAGCAGGTGGAACCGCGCCAGTTGCTCAACCGCTGGATCATACCCTTGGAACGCGGCACCGATTTTCCGACCCTGCACACCGGCCTGAAGTTTGAAGTACCCTTCGACCAGATCACGGTTTTTTGTACCAATATGCGCCCCGCCGATCTGGTTGACGAGGCGTTCCTGCGCCGTATCCGCCACAAGATACAGGTGCCATACCAGACCGAGGACGAGTTCAAGGAAATCCTGCGCCGTGTTTGTGGCGCACAGGGAATCGCTTACGATGCGGCCGCGGCCGAATACCTGCTGGACAATTATTACCGCAAAGCCGGGCGGCCGTTGACGGGCAGCCACCCACGCGATCTGATGGAGCATGTCGTGGACCGCGCGCGCTTCATGAAGCGGCATCCCGAATTCACGACCGAGACTGTGGATCTGGCTGCAGCCAGCTATTTCGTGACAATGTGACGCCACTGCCGCATCTTGCCCAGAATTATTCCTTGCCCGGAATTTGTTCCCCAGCCTGTTCTCTGGCTGTTGCCCTGCCGGTACGCCGGGCAATTTGTATCTTGCTGCGGTTGGCGAAGTAGGCAGTCTTACGGGCGATGTCCTTGCCCAGCAGCACCCGTATCTGGATATCCGCACGAAGATTGTCGCTCTCTATCATCGGCGCCTGATTCGGCATCATCCGGCTGATCCGGCCGGCCGGTACGGAATGGCCCGGCCGGTAGTGTATCTCGGTTCGCGCCTGCTGGTACGGCTGCCGGTCGGTCAGCCGTACCCTGGCAAATCCGCTCTGCTCCAGAAAACCGGACACCCGCCCAGCCATGCCGGTCACGCCATTGCCGTTTGAAACCTCGATGCGGACGTTTTTGCTGTCCAAGTTACCGGAATTCTGCGCCGCGACAGTCTTACCGGTGGCTTTACCCGTGCGGATCGCTATTATCGGATCGGCTTCGGTCACCCTGAGCTCGAACACTTCTGGTGCTACCTGCACAAGCCGGGTATGGGTGCTGTGGGTACTGTACCGCCTCTCTCGTTTTCCCGCCGTTACGGCTGTCACGGTGGCAGGCATGGTCGCAGATGGAGAGCCATGCGCCGGGCCGGACGCCACGACGGGCGTTGCAACCGGCGCCGTGGTGGAATCGCGTCTTGCCGTCGTCAGCATGGCCGATGCCTTGTCATGCAAACCTGCCTTTTCGTAAACAGCCGCCAGGTTGCTCCGCGCCTGCCGGTTTTCCGGATCGAGCCGCAGCGCCTGTTCGAACGCCGCAGCCGCCTCGCTTTCCTGTCCCTGCGCCAGATGGGCGAAACCGAGATTATTGCGCAAATGCGTCGCCAGTGGCGACAGTTCGATCGCTTTCCGGAGATGTTGCAGCGCCAGTTCGTGCCGTCCCTGCAGGGAACAGGAGACGCCCAGTCCGTTGTGTGCCTCGACATGGGCCGGATCCACCGCCAGCGCCTTTTCGTATGCTGCGATGGCTTCCGTGTAGTCAGCCTTGCCCTGGTGGTATCGGCCCAGCCAGTACATCGACATCGCCTCGGAGCCGCCGACTGCATGCTTCACGTCCATTACCGGTTTGATACTCAAAGCCGGTTTATTTCCGCTTTGATACCATGCGCATCCGTCCATGATGCACACGCAGCCCATCACCCATACCAGCCGTTTTACGCTACACATGCCATGCTTCCCTCTCATTTACTGACCCGCCATGCTTGGTAGCAA
>JAKDLC010000077.1 GCA_030453055.1 Nitrosospira sp. | reverse complement strand
CCCCCCCGCCGCCAATTGCAACAAACCCTTGTGATCCCGGACAGCGCCGGTAAATGCCCCTTTGACGTGTCCGAACAGCTCGGATTCCAGTAATTGTTCCGGGATCGCCGCGCAATTTATCGCCACGAACGGATTATGGCGGCGCTTCGATGCTTCATGTATGGCATGGGCGAACAATTCCTTGCCAACTCCGCTTTCGCCATAAATCAACACGCTTGCATCCCCTTCGGCTACCAGTCCCGCCCTGGTAAGGAGATCCTCCATCACGGCGCTTTGCGTGATGATGCCTTTGCGCCAGGATGCTTGCGACAGCTCGTTCTGATCGGCGCCGGCCGGAACAAACCTGAGAGCCTGGCTAATGTTGGCCAACAGGGTCTTGCTGTCGAAAGGTTTGGCCAGATAACCGAATACGCCTCGCTGAACGGCCGCGACCGCATCGGGAATGGTGCCGTGCGCCGTCAGAATGATCACCGGCAAGGTGGGTTGCGTGCGATGGATGTGCTCGAATAACGCCATTCCATCCATGCCGCTCATCTGCATATCGCTAATGACCAGCTGCGGGCGGGATACGTCCAGATAATTGAGCGCCGCCTCCGCACTTTGCACGGCCTCCGCCTTGTAGCCGGCAGCGGTAAGCCGGATCATGAGTAGTTCGAGCAGATCGGTATCGTCGTCGACGATGAGGATTTTTGGAATGGAGTCGGGCATGTTTTTGCTACTTTAGCGTTCGCCGCGAATGAGGTTTTTTTCCATTCTTTTAATGGCCTCGATCTGATTCTGCATCGTCTCCACGCGTTTTTGCTCCTCCTTCAATCTCTGCGATAATTCTTCAACACTGTGATTCAGCCGTTGCTGCTCCGAAAGCAGGGAGACCAGCAGGCTTCTGAAACCTTGCAAACCGGTTGTGGACGTCCCATCGCGCGGCCACTCGTTGAGCAGGTAGAGCGCCGAGGTTACGTCGCGAAAAGCGGTATTGGGCAAGATAAGGAGCAATACCAGTCTGGCCCGGTTTGCGTCGCTTTTGTTCTGTACGAAATTGTATTTTACCTTGTCGTACACGCGGGCAAGTTCGACCGCCGGCTGTTTGCGCAGGGAATCGTAATATTGCATCATGTCTTCCATGTTCCCGGTCACTATCAAATCGGATGGCAATGACACCGCCGGCAAATCGGATGGCAACGCCACCAACGCCTGATTTTCCGGAACCGTCGAGCAGGCGGTCAGCAACGTCAACGTCGCTGCGGCGAGAATTCGCCATTTCCGCCGGACGCGATTCATGAAGATCCCTCGGGATCGCGAATAGGCAGGGTAAGGCGGAAATGTGCGCCATTGCCGGCGTGGCGTATCAACTCCATGTTGCCGCCGTGCGCAAACGCGTATTCGCGCGCGATGGACAGACCCAGCCCCGTTCCCCTGATGTGGTTGTCGAGTACCCGCCGCCCCTGATAAAAGGGCTCGAACACTTTTTCACCATCCGCATCGTCGACACCGGCGCCGGCATCGACAATATCGAGATGAACCGTCTCGCCCGCCTGACTCGCGCCGATACTGATGCAACCATCCTGGGGAGAGAATTTCACTGCGTTCGATAACAGATTATCCACGATAATTTTGATTTTTTGTTCGTCGCAGTCAATGATCAATTCCGGAACCGATAGCTCGATTCTCAGGCCTTTGCTCATGATCATGAGATTCTGATCTTGTAGCACGGCATCCACGATCTTTCTCAGATCCGCCTGTTGTTTTACCAGCGCGGATTTCTCCGTCTGAAGCGCGCTGTAGTTCAGTAAATCTTCGATGCGCCGCTGCAATTGTACGCTGTTGCTGCGAAGGATATTGGCTATGCGCTGTTGTTCCGCGGTCAACTCCCCGGTCACGCCTTCCGCAAGCAAATCCGCGCCTTCGCGAATCGCGGTGAGCGGCGTCTTGAGTTCATGCGAAACGTGTTGCAGAAATCGGGTTTTCTGTTCTTCCAGCTTCAGCAGGCGACGACGCATCCAGTCCAGGCGTTGACCGAGATATATCAAATCCTGGGGACCGTCCACGCGGATCGCTTTGTATAATTCACCCTGTCCCATGTTACGGATGGCGTCATCGATCTGATGAATGGGACGCGCGATCCGCACTGAAAAAATGAACGCCAGCAGAATTGCAAATGGAATCAAGGCGAGTAATTGCCACCCTACGGTAAAGCGGGCATATCCCGCCATATCCTGCATTTCACCCACCTCGCGCTCGATCAGCGCATAGCCGACTGCGGAAAAAATTCGCGCTGAATCGCGCAGCGGCACGAAGTTGCTCACCACATCGCTCAGTTCTCCCGATGACTGCTCCATCGCGGAAATTTTCCGGAAAATGGAAGCTTCCAATGATAGCAGCTGCTCCAGTAATTGCTTTTGTTCGGTATGAGGGGTCAGTTCAAGGAGGCTCGCCGCCGTACTCTCGAATTTCTGGTGCGCACGAAAATAATTTTCAAGCAGTGACGTATCGCCAAGGATATGGGTTTGCCGCACGGCGCGCTCCATGGTGGCGATCTCATCCGTCAGGACACGGCTACCGTGTGCGATTTGCGCCGCCTGATATACGGCTCTACGGCTTTGGTCCGCCAACTGGTCGATGGAGAAAGCGGTATTGATAAGCGCAATGATAAGCGGCAAGCCCACGAGCGCAAACCCGAGCAAAATCAATTCCAGAAAGGATTTGGGCTTGCGCCGCAGCCGCGGCCAGGAAGCGGCGCCCGTTCCCCCCTCCTGCCTCGCGGCCTCCCCGTGAGCAATCATATCACCCTCGTATTCTCTTGATTCCCGATTCTCCTATCCGTTTACGGATAGCGAGCGCCGTCCTTGCCGCTGGCATTGCCTGGCGCGACATAAGGCTTACAATAGTGCTTGGAAGGAAACTCCGCGTTGCGACGCGAATTCACTATCACGTCGCCACCGTTTTTTACACATTCCCTCATCGAGTTATTCAAGCTTGCATAATGTTCATTTGGGTCGGTATTCTTTGAAATTGGCGGGACCTTCTCTCTGATTCTGAGACAGGTGGCCGCCTCATCAGAGGCAGCGGGAATATTTTTCATCGGCGGCAGCGAACACAATTTGCAGGGGTTTCCCGGACACAGGCATCCGGAACATTCCGCCCGTGCTACGATGGCGAATGCTCCCAGCAGCAACGCAAGAATAAGTGGAGTAATCAGACGCCAAATACCGATTGATTTCCTGCTCATTACCACTTCTCCTTATAAATTACCGCGCTTGTCAGACTCGCCGTTTGTACGGCTTGCTCGCCGGAGCAACGCTAACTCGGAGTCTGGGCGTACGTTACAACAGTTTCATTACATTCTCCGGCGGTCGGCACAGCACGGCCTCATCACCGCGCACGACGATTGGGCGTTGAATCAGGTCCGGATTGTCCACCATGATCTTTATCAATTCATCATCCGATAGCCGCCGTTCAGCAAGTTCGAGACGGCGCGCCAGAGGTTCATCGCTACGCAATATGTCGCGTACCGGCAAACCCAGCTTTTTGATGAGCTCACGCAATCGCTCGACGGTCAAAGGCGCTTCATAATAATTGACGGCATCGAACGCTTGTCCGCTATCTTTGAGAAGAGCGAGGGTCGCCCTGCATTTACTGCAGGTCGGTTTTTGATAAATGACAATTACGTTACTCATGCAATTTTCTCCTGTATGCCTCTATACGGTTTTTCAGTAGGATGGGTGGAGTGAAGCGCAACCCATCATTTGATCATGGCTCGATGTGTTGTTCAATTCGGATTTTGATGGGTTGCGCTACGCTTTACCCATCCTACATAAGCGCCAAACTGAGAATGATTCATAGACATATTCTCCTATATCAATTCGCGGCTTCCCCTACGCCGCCCGATGCCCGTTTCGAGCCGATATCTTGTTCAGTACATGCCGTGTCATGCTGAGGGCAAGTTCGTGCTCGCCCAAAAATACCTCTCCGCCGCTTTCCTTGCGCAGCAGCACCGCCTCTTCCTCGTTGTGTGTACGCACAATGATTTCGATCGGCGGATTAAGCATACGCGCGATTTCAATCATCCGCCGAGCGCGTAGCGTATCGGGAACCGCAATCACCAGCATGGCGGCCCGCGCAATATGTGCTTGTATCAGTACAGCCGGTTCGGAGGCGTCCCCCGCTACCGCATGGATTCCACGGTTACGCAAACCTTCGACTCTCTCCCGGTTCTGTTCCGCCACAACGAGCGGCACCCCTTGTTCGGCCAGCGTTTCGCCAATATGACGGCCGACGCGGCCATAGCCGACGACGACCACGTGATCGGTAACGTAGCTTGACGCCACTGTCATCGGCAACTCCGCCAGAGGATCGTCGGTGCGCTCCAGCATGCGCGCAAGCCTGGAGCGGGAGCGTATCCAGGCCTGCGCCGGTTCGATCACCTGAAACACCAGAGGATTGAGCGTAATCGAAATGAAAGCCCCCGCCAGAATAAGACTCTGGGCTTCGAGCGGCAGGAGTCCGAGGGAAACGCCAAGCGCCGCAAGGATGAACGAGAACTCACCGATCTGCGCGAGACTTGCCGAGACGGTAAGCGCCGTGTTCAGCGGATAGCGAAAAGCGAGCACCAGAAGAAAGGCGGCCAGCGATTTGCCAACGATAATAATCGCTATGGTGGCGAGAACCTGAAGCGGCTGGTCGACCAGGACGTTCGGGTCAAACAGCATTCCCACCGATACGAAGAACAAAACCGAAAAAGCATCTCTGAGCGGCAAGGATTCCTGAGCGGCCCGATGGCTTAAATCAGACTCTCTCATAACCATGCCGGCGAAAAAAGCGCCGAGAGCAAGGGAGACGCCGAAGAGCAGTGCGGAGCCGTAGGCGATGCCGATCGCCACCGCGATCACGCTCAGGATGAAGAGTTCATTCGAGTTGGTGCTGGCAACGTGCCAAAGCAACCAGGGAAAAACGCGCTTCCCGACAATAAGCATTAAGGCAATGAAGACCGATACCTTGCCAAAGGTGATCAGAAGCGTTGTCAGCAGATCCAGATCGGACGCACCCGAGGCGGGCTCGGCGGCGTTGCTGCCCAGCCATCCGGATAGCGGCGGCAGCAGAACGAGAACCAGCACCATCGCCAGGTCCTCGACCACCAGCCAGCCGACTGCGATCGACCCATTGACGGACTTGAGCACGCCGCGCTGTTCCAGCGCCCGCAGAAGCACGACTGTGCTCGCCGTGGAAAGCGCCACGCCAAATACGATGGCCGCCCCCGGATTCCAGCCCCAGGAAACGGCGACGGCGGCGCCAAGAGCCGTCGCCACCGCAATCTGCACGATCGCGCCGGGTAGGGCGATTCGCCTGACAGCCAGCAGGTCGCCCAATGAAAAGTGCAACCCGACCCCGAACATGAGCAGTATGACGCCGATTTCCGCCAGTTGGCTCGACAGCTCCATATCGGCCACGAAGCCGGGCGTATTGGCGCCCAGGATGACGCCGGCTGCCAGATAGCCCACCAATACCGGCAACTTCAGCCGGTTGGCGATGAGCCCCATGAGCAGGGCAAGCCCGAAACTGACGGCAATGGTGGTGATAAGGGTAACACTGTGGGGCATGTGTTTTGCCGCTTAGCCCGGATGTTTCGACGATAAACAACGGGTTGCCGAATGCGCTGACGGGTTTATCGTGGATTGGGCAATGCGGCGCAAGGTGTTCTCCCTATCCCGGGCTGTTCAGACTCCGCGCCGATAAGTACGCAGGCGCCAGCCAAGCAAACCCAATCCGGCAAGCATCATGGCCCAGGTTTGAGCCTCCGGCACAGGAGAAACCTGCCAGCCAATGTCTGTCATCGCGGCATAATCAAGTTCTGTAAAATGCTTGCGCTGGCCGGAAGCGATAGACGGATCCATTACGGTTTCCTGCCCGAGATAACTGAGGCCGTCTGCCCAGTGGCTGTCATCATCCGACAAGGGCGGATCGTAACCAAGCAAGGCATTGACGGCGGCGCCGGTAAACAACCCGCCCGAGATATCGTTATTAAAGGAATCGGCGCTGCCAAAGCCAAGTGTATGGCCAAGTTCATGCACGGCTACTGAATACAGATCGAACCCGGAAAAAGGTTCGTCCGTAGTGGTATCGGGGTCAAAATGCCAGTTGGAAGTGCTATTGAAGGAGATTGCCCCACCCCACGGCCCAAAATCGGTTTCAATGGGTGTAAGTGCTCCCGGCTGTCCCCTGCTGGAGGCATTTTCCAGAAAATCGGCGGAACCGTTGGCGGAGAACCCGCCCGGCCCGCCTGTCGCCAGCGTACCTCCCATATCGCGGGCACCGGCAAAAACCACGATCTGATCAGCCGCAACACTGTAGCCAGGAATACTGGTGCTGTTACCGCTATCCGGCTGCAAGTAGCGCGCAGTAAATTGATTCGATCCACCCGAGGTAATTGCGGTCAGCGCGGTTGTCCCGCCCTCCTCAAAGCGGGTCTCGAATACAGAGGCGGCGGCATCCAGGATATTCTGGCGCGAGCTGTTCGCCCCTGTAAAAAAACCTGAATCATGGCTATAATCAAAACGGATATCGATATCGGCCAGCGCGGGCTGACTGACGGCGAGCAACGGGGCAAGCCATGCGCCCAAAAATACAGTGTATGTCGATTTCATCTTTCTCAGCTCCTTTTACTGGAATCCGGTTAGTCGAATTGCTTGGAATTGTTCATCGCACGTGCCCTGCGTACCCTAGCGCCTGCAGCGGGTCAGTATATTGCATATCGAATTCCTTTGCGACGGCAGGATAAGTCACCGCACCGCCATGCGTGTTGAGTCCATATTGTAACGCCGGAGTTTTGCATATGGCGTCTAATCCTTCGTCCGCCAGGCGCAACGTATAAACGGCCGTCTGGACATTAAGCGCGAAGGTACTGGTGCGCGGGACCGCGCTCGGCATATTGGCGACACAATAATGCACCACGTCTTCGAGTTCATAGGTTGGATGACTATGCGTGGTAGGCCGGGTTGTTTCCACGCATCCTCCCTGATCGACCGCCACATCAACGATCACGGAACCTTTTCGCATATTTGACAACATCCCGGCGGTAATCAACCAGGGCGCCCGCCCACCGGGAATCAAAACGGCGCCGATCACCAGATCGGCATTATAGATGACTTCTTCGATATTATATTCGTCACTGATGCGTGTCTGTAGTTGTCCGCGATAAATGTCATCCAGGTATTTCAGGCGATCATGATTGACGTCCAGCACGGTAACCTGCGCACCGCACCCGACTGCTACACGAGCCGCATTGGCGCCCACGATACCGCCGCCCAGGATCGCGACATTCGCCGAAACGACACCGGGAACGCCGCCCATTAATACCCCACGCCCACCATGTGTTTTCTGCAGATAGGTTGCACCGACTTGCGTCGCCATGCGCCCCGCCACCTCACTCATGGGCGTCAACAGAGGCAACTTATCGCCTTCGGTCTGGACGGTTTCGTAGGCTATGGCTGTGGCGCCGCTCTCCAGCAGAGCATCGGTAAGAGGCCTATCCGAAGCCAGATGAAGATAGGTAAAGAGAATCATGTTCTGATGCAGGTAACCATATTCGGTCGCGGCCGGCTCCTTGACTTTGACCACCATTTGCGCCGCCCAGGCGTCTTCAGCGTGAGGAACGATCATGGCGCCGACGGCCCGATACTCCGCGTCTGAAATGAAGCTGCCTTCTCCCGCGCCGCTCTGTACCAGCACCTGATGTCCGTGCCGTATCAGGGTTTTGACGGTATTGGGCGTCATTCCGACCCGATTTTCCTGGTCCTTGATTTCTTTGGGCAGCCCGATCAGCATGGTTATCCTGATTATCGCCTGACTATCCTGTCGCTTAACTATCGCTCAGCCACGAAGTATAACAACCCGATGGCAGAATCGCTGAAAAAATAAGTACTGCCTGCTGTCCGTCATCAAGAGGCGGGCTTGTTCGAATCGAGCAGTCGCATGCGCAAGTGCCGAAGCACCCGTTCTCGTGTATCCACCCCCTGGTCAAGCGCTGTCTGATAATCGAACGTAAGTGTTAAAGATAAGGAAGAGGCGGCACGGCATCCTCTACATTAAGGCGATGACTTATTGACATAGTGGTGCCGGTATTGGTACCATCCGCAGATGTATCCTTCCAAAAAAATTCTCGATAAAATGCGGCGGGAACCGACAAATGCACGGTTCTCAGATTTGCTCCAAGTGTGCGAGGAATTTTTTGGGAAGCCACGGCAA
>JAKDLC010000076.1 GCA_030453055.1 Nitrosospira sp. | reverse complement strand
GGGTGAAAAGATCGCGGGCCTGAGCCTGATCGGATACTTCATGAAACCAGTAGCGATGGGTAAACCGCAAAAAAATCTCGGTGACATGCTTGACGTCGCGCCGGAAAACACGCACCGAATCAGGCCGGCGAATATCGAGCCGGCTGAGCTCCGCAGCCAGCCGGCTGGAGAGCATCAGCAAGGCGGCCCTGTGGAAGTGCGTAATCAGAAAGAACAGGAAATACTGGTGGCGAAACTCGCCCAGCATACCGCTTTCCGCATCAGTGAAGAAAGGTTTGCGCGCTTCGCCTATCATCGTGAAATTATGCCCGTTGGAGATCAGGCGCGTATCGCTGAAATCGTGCTCCCGTACCTCTTCCCAGTAGCGATCGTAGCAGTAGCGCCGCTCGAAATCCTCCAGGAATCGCTCTGAAAACGGCAGCGTCCGCGCATCGTCCGGGCGCGCGACCAAGCCTAACCGCACCATATCGCCGCGTGTCATCCGGGCCTTTTCATCCAAAGCCAGGTAACTCATGAGCGGCATGCGTTGATATTCGATTTCCCGATAGCGAACGCTTCCTTCCCGCTGCGAATGGCCGAGCACCAGGGGTTCCATTAGAAATTCCCAATGGGACGACACGCACGGCGCCCGGTGTTCGCCGACAAACCGCAGATAACGCGCTTTGTTTTCATAGTCCGACACAGCCAGGACGGCACCGCTGTGCGAGAGCCACTCGACCCGCTCCGCACAGTGCCCGCCGCGGCCGCTCGGCTCCCAATGCGTCGGGTAAATGCGGCCAAAACGGTATAGAGTGTCCAGCGCCTGCCGCAGCGAGAGTTTCTCGCCGGTGATTTCCACGACCAGGATCGCAATGTCTATGTCATAGAAGAAATACAGGTCGATATGCGCGACATCGAAAGTCGCGGGCAGGGAATCGCCGGGAAGGGTGATTCGCGCCTGCGCCACATCATTGCGGCGAAATACGTGAATGGGTGAGCGCCTGAACCTTTCGTCGCCATCGCCGCCAACGCCATCGCCATACAAAAAGCGTTGCACGAAGGGCAGGAAAGTCACGAATTCCTTGTAATGTCTTTCTTTGAACTCGGCCGGATCACCGGTGAACTCGTCCGCCACTTCATCCCACACGGAATCGGCGCTCGTCGCGTTCAGGCACTCCCAGTGGCTCTGGATCTGTGCACCCTCATGGCGCGGCAATAGTTGCACCGGCCAAAGGACGACTTCCCTGAATTTTTCGACGTTTGGCGATTGAAGCGGTTCCGAGGCATTCATTGCCATCCTTAAGGGGAATATGTCGGATTACGCTGCGCTAATCCGTAAAAGCTGAATCGTTGCCGGTTTCGACATTTTACGCTTGGCATGCTTGGGAGGCCATCCCAGCCGTGAGGTTGCGCCGACCCGGCCCCTAACCTTCAACTTTATCGGAGCGTCCTCTGACTGCCCCCTGACGTCAGCGCCTTATTCCGGCGGCAAAAACAATCGGTAGCCAACGGCGGTTTCGGTCTGGAGGTATTTCGGCTGCGCAGGATCGTCTTCGAGTTTTTGCCTCAAATGTCCCATGTAGATGCGTAGATAATGACCGTTTTCCGAGTGCGACGGTCCCCAGACTTCGCGTAGAAGTTGCGGACTGGTTACCACCCGTCCCGCATTCTTCACTAATGCCAGCAGGAGCCGATACTCGATCGGCGTCAAATGAACCACCTGATTCGCCCTGGTTATCAGGCGCGCCTTGAGGTCGATTTTGACATCGCCAAACTCGCAAACCCCGTCATCATTGACGCCGAGTTGGAAATTCCGCCGTTGCATGGCGCGTACGCGCGCCAGGAGTTCGCCGACGCCGAACGGTTTGGTAAGATAGTCATCGGCGCCGGCATCCAGCGCGTTGACCTTATCCTGCTCATTGACCCGCGCCGACAAAACGATGATGGGAACCGATGACCATTTTCTGACGTCCAGAATGAAATCGGCGCCATCACCGTCAGGCAGGCCGAGATCCAGGATAATCAGGTCCGGCCTGCGTGTTCCCGCATCGATGAGCCCGCGCCGCATCGTTTCCGATTCGAAGGTTTGCCATCCTTCCGTCTCCAGCGCCATACGCACGAAACGCCGGATTTGCGGTTCATCTTCGACTATGAGAGCCATGGGCACGGATTCCCTCATGTGCGCCTCGATAATCCAGAATCCGGTAGTTGACCGCTCATTTAATAGATCAGTGTTATGATTAATAACGATATTTCGTATTATTTGACGCTCACCTTCCGGGTGGGGCCGCTACGGAGTGAGAGCAGCGGAACCCGGCGCATCCGCCTCATTTGCCGGACTGAGCGCGCTCTCATCCATTCCGGGCATGTCCGGAGGTGTGCCGAGCGGAAGCGTAAATACGAAAGAGGCTCCGCCATTCGATGCGCGTTCGGCATGGATGGTACCGCCGTGCGTCTCGACGATGGCGCGGCAAATCGCGAGTCCCAGGCCGACGCCGGGTTTAGCCGATTCCCGCTCACCACGGGTGAATTTCTCGAAAACCGCCTCCTCCATGCCGCGAGGCAGCCCGGGTCCGTTATCGGAAACAGTCGCTTCCAGAAATGGCTCTTTCACTCTGGCTGCAATGATGACACACGAACCGGCCGGCGTGTATTTGCTCGCATTTTCAACGAGATTGCACAGCACTCGCTCGATCAGCACGGCATCGAAGCGAACAAGGGGCAAATCGCGCGGAAGCCGGGTTTGCATATGATGCCGGGTAAGCTGCAAGCCGCAGGCCCGCAATGCGCTCCCGACCACTTCTTCAAACGGTTGCCATTGCAAGTTGAGTTTGACTTCCCCGCTCTGTATACGCGCCATATCCAGCAGGTTTGATACCAGATCGCTCATTCGAAGCGCTTCGTCACGCAAGGCGATGGCAAGTTCCTGCTGCGGCGGAGCAAGCGGCGCGGACAACGCGAGCGACTCGGACAACCCCACCAGCGACGTCAGTGGCGTGCGCAGGTCGTGCGACAGCGCGGAAAGCAAGGAGTTGCGCAGCCGCTCGGATTCCATGCGTATCAGCACATCCTGTGCGATCTCGATGTAATGCACCCGCTCCAGCGCAATCGCCGCCAGTGCGGCAAATGTGTCGAGCTGCCGCCGCTGCTCGGGGATGAGTATCCAATGGCGGCTCTCGGGCTGGATGGCGAGCAGGCCGCGCGTACGCATCGGCGCGACCAGCGGCAGATAGAAGAAGCTGCCGCCGGGCAGCGTATCCGTGCCGATACCCGCCGGTATCGCATGGTCAAACGCCCATTGCGCGATGGCCATATCCAACTCATAGATGTGTTCCAGCGCAGATATGGGTGAGGCATTCGATACTTCACCTGACGCAAGCGGCGGCGGTTGTAAGCGGCCGGCGCCGTCCGGTAACAATAATGTCGCCTTGGCGCGAAACGTGCGCTGAATGAACGTGCGCGTACTTTCGAATATCTGTTCGGTCTGCAATACGCCCGACAATTCGCGCGCGAATTCATACAAGGCGCGCGCGCGAGATTCACGATGCGATGCGACGCGGGCCTGATAGCGCAGGCCGGCGGTAAGATGGCCGGTAATCAAGCCCACCGCAAGCATTATCGCAAACGTCACCAGGTATTGCAGATCGCTGACCGCAAACGAGAATCGTGGCGGCACAAAAAAGAAGTCGAACGTCAAGACCCCCACGAATGTGGCGGCCACCGCAGGCCCGCGCCCTAACCGCACGGCAACCAGCACCACTGTCAGCAAAAAAAACAGGATGATGTTGGGCAGATCCAGGTAGGGCGACAGCGGCATGGCGACGAGCGCCGTCAGCAGGCTGGCCGCCGCCGCCCAGACGTAACCCCATTGGGACGCGGGACGGCGTGGTGAGGAGGGCGACTCCTCCCTTTCGGCAGGCCGGGATACGGCTGCTGCGTTCGATCTTTCCGAAACCGGCGGCTGTTCCGCACCTGCACGGCCGATTTCGATCAAATCCATCTCCGGCGCGTAAGCGGCAATGCGCTTCGGATATGCGCCGCGCCAGGGCCAGGTGCGGCGGCCGCGCCCCACTATGATATTCGAGAAATTGTGATTTCGCGCATAGTCCACTATCGCAAGCGCAATGTCGTTTCCGGCCAGCACCGCTGTGGTGGCGCCATTATCCTGAGCAAGCTTCAGCGTCTTCAATATCCGTTCGCGATGCGCCGACGGCAGACGCTGCAATTGCGGCGTCTCAACGTAAATCGCATGCCATCCGGCGTTCAATTGACTGGCCAGCCGCGCCGCGCTTCGAACCACATGTTCCGCCCCCGTATCTGGCCCAATGCAAGCGAGCAGGGCTGAATCCGTCTTCCATACCGCGCCGATGGATTTTTCAATCCGGTACGCCTGCACATCATCTTCGACGCGATCAGCGGTGCGGCGCAGCGCCAGTTCGCGCAATGCGATCAGGTTGCCTTTACGGAAGAAATTGCGCGCCGCGCGTCCCGCCTGTTGCGCCTGATAGACTTTCCCGGCCTTGAGCCGCCTGAGCAACTCATCCGCCGTAATATCCACCAGCACGACTTCATTGGCTTCATCGAATACGGTATCAGGCAGAGTCTCCCCCACGCGAATGCCGGTGATTCCGCCAACCACGTCATTCAAGCTTTCCAGGTGCTGCACATTGACCGTCGTGAATACGTCGATGCCATCATCCAGCAACTCTTCGACATCCTGCCAGCGCTTGGGGTGACGCGAATCGGGCGCATTGGTATGCGCCAATTCATCTATTAGAATCAGTGCGGGACGCCGCGCCAGCGCCGCATCGATATCGAATTCGGTGATCGTTTTACCGCGGTAGCTGATTTTCTTTTGCGGCAAAACTTCAAGCCCGTTGACGAGTGATGCGGTTTCATCGCGGCCATGTGATTCGACGACCCCGACGACCACGTCATGGCCGTCAGCCTGCAGTTGCCGCGCGGCGGTCAGCATCGCATAAGTTTTTCCGACCCCTGCGGAAGCGCCGAAATAAACGCGGAGTTTGCCACGGGATGCGCGGCGCTCCCGGGCCTGCACTTGCACCAGCAAGGCATCCGGATCGGGGCGTTGGGGGTCGCGCGGGTGATCAATCGGGCACATGGTTAGCGATGGTAATTTTGTTGATGAGACTGATGAAGCACTCTCCCGCCCCGATATCTAACGCCACTGATCGAGCGCCAGCATGGTAGGTCGGGTTAGCGCAGCGTAACCCGACGAGTCCCCTCGCATTATCCGGATTCATAGAGTTACCCTTCATGCCCCGATATCTGACGGCGTTGATCGAGCGCCAGATTCAGCGCCAGTACATTGACGCGCGGCTCCCCAAAAAAGCCAAAATACTGCGGATCGCTGTGTTTATCAATCATGCCGCGCACTTCTTCGATAGTCAGTTTACGTGTGCGCGCGATGCGTCCCGCCTGATAGTAAGCGGCGGCCAAGCTGATTTCCGGGTCCAGGCCACTGGCCGAGGCTGTCACCAGGTCAACCGGAATGCGTGCGGTATTGCCGGGATCGGCCAGTTTCAACGCCTCGATACGTTCTTTTACCGCATCGATCTGTGCGGGATTGGTGGGACCGAGATTTGATCCGCCCGATGATGTCGCGTTGTTCGGCATCGGACTGGTGGCGGAGGGCCGGCCCCAGAAATAGGCAGGCGATGAAAACGCCTGACCGATCAGCGCCGAGCCGACCAGGCTGCCATCACGCAATACCAGGCTGCCCGCCGCTTTATCCGGGAAAAAAATTTGCCCGACGCCGGTGATTGCAAACGGGTACAGTACGCCGCAAACGAGTGTCAGCGCGGTAAACAATACGAATGCGGGACGGAGGACGGATTTCATGTCAGACCCCTAAAATGCTCAGCGCCATGTCGATTAGCTTGATGCCGGCAAAGGGCGCCAGGATGCCGCCCAACCCGTAAATAAGCAGATTACGGCGCAACAGCAGGGCGGCGCCAACGGCACGGTATTTCACACCCTTCAATGCCAGCGGAATCAATACCACAATAATCAGCGCATTGAAGATCACGGCGGAGATGATCGCCGACGATGGGTTGCCAAGCCGCATGACGTCAAGCGCGGCCAGCTGCGGATAAGTGGTGACGAAAGCCGCCGGAATGATCGCGAAATACTTGGCGGCGTCGTTGGCTATCGAAAATGTGGATAAGGCGCCGCGCGTCATGAGCATCTGCTTGCCGATCTCGACGATTTCGAGCAATTTGGTCGGATTGGAATCGAGATCGACCATGTTGCCCGCCTCTTTCGCCGCCTGCGTGCCGGAATTCATGGCGACGGCCACATCCGCCTGCGCCAGCGCGGGCGCGTCGTTGGTGCCGTCGCCGGTCATCGCAACCAGCCGTCCCTCGGCTTGGTACGCGCGAATCAACTTGAGCTTGTCTTCCGGCGTGGCTTCCGCCAGGAAGTCGTCGACTCCCGCCTCGGCCGCGATCGCGGCGGCAGTCAGTTTATTGTCCCCGGTAATCATGATGGTCCTGATGCCCATGCGACGCAACTCGGCAAAGCGCTCCTTGATGCCGCCCTTGACGATATCCTTGAGTTCCACCACGCCCATTACCCGGACACCGTCGACCACGACCAAAGGCGTGCTGCCGCGGCGCGCGATATCGCCCACGACGCCGGTGACTTCAGAAGGGAAAGGATGTCCCAGCGATTCAACGTATTTTTTCATCGAATCGGCGGCGCCTTTGCGGATGGCGCGATCGCCGGCATCCACGCCGCTTATGCGCGTCTGTGCGCTGAATGGGACAAACGTCGCATTCAATGACGCCATTTCGCGTCCACGAATGTTGAAGCGCTGCTTTGCCAGCACCACGATGCTGCGTCCCTCCGGTGTTTCATCCGCCAGCGACGCCAGTTGGGCGGCGTCGGCCAGTTGCTCCTCCGTCACCTCCGGAGCCGGAATGAATGCTGCCGCTTGCCGGTTACCCAGCGTAATGGTGCCGGTTTTGTCCAGCAACAGCACGTCCACGTCGCCGGCGGCTTCCACCGCACGACCGGACGTGGCGATGACATTGGCCTGCATCATGCGGCTCATGCCCGCGACGCCGATGGCGGACAACAAACCGCCGATCGTGGTCGGAATCAGGCAAACCAGAAGTGCGATCAGTATCGTGATCGTAACAGGTACGCCGGCCTGGGCGGTCTCCACGCTGAATAACGAGAATGGCAACAGGGTAACCGTCACGAGCAGGAAGATGATGGTCAATGCCGCCAGCAGAATATTCAGCGCAACTTCGTTCGGCGTTCTTTGCCGCTTGGCGGCCTCGACCATGGTGATCATGCGGTCAAGGAATGCCTCGCCCGGATTGACCGATATGCGCACCACCAGCCAATCGGACAATATCCGGGTGCCGCCGGTGACGGAGGAAAAATCGCCGCCCGACTCGCGGATGACCGGCGCGGATTCGCCGGTGATGGCGCTTTCGTCAACCGACGCGACGCCCTCGATCACTTCACCGTCCGCTGGAATGATATCGCCCGCTTCCACCAGCACGGCATCGCCCTTGCGCAGGCTGGTGGCGGGTGTCGATGTCCAACTGCCGCCATGGCGTGGCGCGTCCAGTTTCTTGGCGGCGACCGTTTGTTTCAATGCACGGAGCGAAGCCGCCTGGGCCTTGCTGCGACCTTCCGCCAGCGCTTCAGCGAAGTTTGCGAACAGCACGGTGAACCACAACCATACCGTAATGGTGAAAATAAAAACAGGACTCTCCTCTCCACCCGCGGCAACGGACTGCATGAACAGCAAAGTGGTAAGGATGCTGCCGATATAAACGACAAACATCACCGGACTGCGCCATTGGACGCGCGGGTCCAGTTTTTTGAACGCGTCGATGACGGCCGGGCCCATCAGCGTGGAATCGAAAAGCGTCAGGCTTTTGCGTGACATGCCGGTTGCCTCTCAGCGTATACCGTAAAGTTGTAAATGCTCGACAACCGGTCCCAGTGCAAGCGCCGGAATGTAGGTCAGCACGCCGACGATAATGACGGTGCCGGCCAGGAGCGCGATAAAGAGGGGGCCATGCGTGGGCATCGTTCCGCTGGTCACTTCAAGACGCTTCTTCGCCGCCAGTGAGCCGGCGATCGCCAACACTGCCACGATGGGAATAAAGCGGCCGAACCACATTGCGACCGCCAGCAGGACATTGTAGAACGGCGTGTTGGCCGATAAGCCGGCAAACGCGCTGCCGTTATTGTTGGAGGCCGACGACAATGCATACAAAATTTCGGAAAAGCCGTGTGCGCCGGGATTCGAAATACCCGCCTTGCCCGAAACCGCCGCAACCGCTAACGCGGT
>JAKDLC010000436.1 GCA_030453055.1 Nitrosospira sp. | reverse complement strand
GTTGATCATGACGTTTCGCATAATTGAGACGGGTTATTTTTCGCGATTAACGGAATTACAGATGCCGTCCTATGATTCCCGCTATCCCCTTTAACGATCCCATGAGGGAGTCAAATTCCTGTGGATTCAGCGCCTGGTCGGCATCGCACCAGGCTTCGCATGGATTCGGATGCATTTCCACCAACAGGCCGTCAGCGCCGGCGGCAATTGCCGCGCGCGCCAGCGCGGGCACCATCCAGGCCTTGCCGCCAGCATGGGAAGGGTCGACGATAACGGGCAGATGGGTTTCTTTTTTCAATACGGGGATGCAGGTCACATCCAGCACATTGCGGTACGCGGTTTCAAACGTGCGAATGCCGCGCTCGCAGAAAATGATGTTGTGATTGCCGCCGGCGGCGATGTATTCCGCCGCCATCAGCCATTCGGAAATCGTTGCCGACATGCCGCGTTTGAGTATCACCGGCTTGTTGGTGCGCCCCACTTCTTTCAACAGTTCGAAGTTCTGCATGCTGCGGGTGCCGATCTGGATGACGTCCACGTCGTACTTGAGGAAAGTGTCGAGCATGCGAGCGTCCATCAGCTCGGTGACGATGCGCAGGTTATATTTATCTGCCGCCTCGCGGAACATTTTCAGCCCTTCCTCGCCACCACCCTGAAAAGTGTAAGGACTGGTGCGGGGCTTGAAGGCGCCCCCGCGCATCAGCCGGCAGCCGGCCGTGGATACATATTGCGCCGAGAGGTCCATTTGCTCCTGGGTTTCCACGGAACACGGACCGCCGATGACCTGCACCTGATTACCGCCAATCGGGACTCCGCCTGCGTCTATTATCGAGTCGTGTTTGTGCGATTCGCGCGAAACGATTTTATACTGCTTGACAATATGCATGGAATATTCGACCCCGGCCAGGGAATCGAACATTTCCGGATCGAGTTTGCGCTCGTCGCCGATGGCGCCGATCACGGTACGTTCCGTGCCGCGAGAAATGTTTGCATCGAGGCCGAAGCTTCGAATTTTATTTGCCACCGAACCGATTTGTTCATTGGTGGCGTCGTTGTTCATGACGATGATCAACCTGATTCTCCGATTGCTATCTCAAGTGATTTCAAAAATCTCCGGTTTTCGGATTCGAGCCCGACCGTGACCCGAAGGTGCTCCGGCATTTCGTAAATACCGATGGGGCGCACAATAACGCCTTGTTTCAGGAGACTTTCATTTACTGTCTCGACAGTGCCCTTCTGCAACTGAAAACTCACGAAATTACCGTAGGATGGAATGTACTCGATACCGAGCTGCCGCAGTCCGGTGGTGATTTGCAGCATCCCGGCCTGGTTGAGTGCATAAGAGCGTTTTACAAATTCCACATCTTCCAGCGCGGCCACGGCGCCGGCAAGGCCGATGCTGTTTACGTTGAACGGCTGGCGTATCCGATTCATCAAGTTGCTCATGTCCGCGTGAGCCAGGCCGAAGCCCACGCGTATGCCCGCCATGCCATAGGCTTTGGAAAAAGTGCGGGTGATGAGCAGATTGGGAAAGCGCTTCAGCCACGCAATGCTGTCAGCCTGGATGGCGCTCGGCAAATATTCCTTATAAGCTTCATCCAGCACTACCAGTACATCGCGAGATACCCGCTCCAGAAAACGTAATACCGCGGAAGCAGCCAGCAGCGTGCCGGTAGGATTATTGGGATTGGCGATAAATACCATGCGCGTTTCAGGCGTGATCGCATCCAGCATGGCATCGAGGTCATGTCCGTAGTTCCTGGC
>JAKDLC010000435.1 GCA_030453055.1 Nitrosospira sp. | reverse complement strand
ACGACACGTTGCGTAAGAGCGGACTCAGTCTTCCATTTCAGAAAAAAGGGGCCGCCTTCTTTGCAACCCCCCCGCTTGCAACTTCGAAGTGTTTCACGTGAAACACCGCATAAAATGTTCGCGGCGCAACCCGATGGATGGATATAAAGCCACCGATGCGCAAGACCATAAGATTCGCCCCGTTTCGCGGAAACACAGGGGTGCTATTTGCCTATACAGAAGCGGGAGAATATTTCACCCAGCAAGTCATCGGCACTGAATTCGCCGGTGATGGACGACAGGGTCTGTTGAGCGAGACGCAGTTCTTCGGCTAGCAAATCCGGTTGAGCCGGGCGCTCAATCAGATCGGCTGCATTCTTTAAATGTTCCCGGGTTTGCGTCAATGCCAGCAGATGACGCTGACGCGCCATGAAGATGCCTTCCCCCGTTGAATGCGGTCGCCAGCCGACCATATCCAGCAGCTTCCGGCGAAGCAACACGATCCCGGCGCCGGTTTTGGCGGAAAGATGAATCTCCGGCTTGCCTTTGCCGTCCTTGATCTGCGGGAATCCATTCAACAAGTCTATCTTGTTATGTACATGGATTACAGGCAACTTGACGGGAAGGCTGTCCAGTATCGCCCGATCCGCCGGCGTGACGCCTGAACGGCTGTCGATAAGCAACAACGCCAGGTCCGCATTCTCGATGACCGATCGCGTGCGGGCGATGCCGATTTTTTCTATGGCGTCCTCCGTTTCCCGCAATCCGGCCGTATCCACCAGATATAGCGGCACGCCCTCTATTTCGATGGTTTGTCGAATGGCGTCACGCGTCGTGCCGGGAATTTCTGTGACGATGGCCGCCTCTTCCCCGGCCAACTGGTTCATCAGGCTGGATTTGCCGACATTGGGTTGCCCCACCAGAACCACGTGGACACCTTCTCGCAGCAGACTACCTTGCCGGGCTGATTCAAGAACATGTTCCAGTTGCGCCTGAATGGCTTCCAGCTTGGCGTAAACATCGCCGTGTTGCAGGAAATCCGTGTCCTCCTCCGGAAAATCCAGCGTTGCTTCGACGAGCATGCGCAGGTCAGTAAGCGCTTGCACCACGCTATTTATGGCAACGGAAAACTCTCCTTGCAGGGAGCGCATGGCGCAACGCGCGGCCTCGGCGGTGCTTGCATCTATGATCTCGGCCACGCTTTCCGCCTGAGCCAGATCCAGCTTGTTATTCAGGAAGGCGCGCAAGGTAAATTCTCCCGGCTGCGCCAGCCGCGCGCCCGCGGAGAGGCAGCAGGACAGCGATAGATTCGTTACCACGGGGCCGCCATGACCTTGCAGTTCCAGCACATCTTCACCGGTATAGGAATGAGGAGAAGGAAAATAAAGGGCGATGCCCTGATCGATGGGCAGCCCGTTTTCATCCCTAAATTTGCTCAGGGTGGCACGCCGCGGCTCCGGAACACAGCCAAGTATCTTCAGTGCGACGGATTGCAGATTTTTACCGGATATCCGCACCACGCCAATACCGCCTCGGCCGGGTGGAGTAGCAATGGCGGCAATGATGTCATTAGTTGACATCAAGGCTGGTTGCGCCGATTAGCGTTCCGTCACACGCTACCAGTCTCGTGCAGAATGGCGCGTTATGGGTTGAACCTAAATCCGGTAGTTGACCGCTCATTTAATAGATCAGTGTTATGATCAATAACGGTATTTCGTATTAATTGACGCTCATCTTCCGGGTGAGGCCCGCTACGGGGTGAATTGCACGGTTTTTGCGGCACATGGCT
>JAKDLC010000075.1 GCA_030453055.1 Nitrosospira sp. | reverse complement strand
TGACCCCGGTACAGCTGGACGGTCTGAGAATGCTGCTGACCCCGTTTCCCCAGGAAGAGTTCAACCCGACCGATGATCGTAAAACCATGCAACCCAGCCTGGGGGTTACCTGTTTCGATTGCCATGTAAACGGCCATACCACGGGACAGTTTCATCTGAGTCCCGATATCAGACCGCAGGAGCGGCGCTTCCGGCTCGATACCGTCAGCCTGCGCGGATTGTACAACCAGCAGATTCATGGTTCAAAGCGCAGCCTGCGGTCAGTGGAGGATTTCACCGAGTTTGAGTTTCGCACAGCCTATTTCAATGGCGACCCGATCCATGCGATGAAAAAAGGATTTACGATTTTCGATCGAATCCATGTCAGCCATATGGCGCAATTACAGAATATGCTGGATTTTCCGCCCGCGCCGAAACTGGATAGCCAGGGGCGGCTCGACCCGGCGAAAGCGACCGAGAAGGAACTTCGCGGTGAAAAACTCTTTTTCGGGAAAGGCCAGTGTGCGGGTTGCCATAAACCGCCCGCTTTCCTTGACCAGCAAATGCACGACCTGAAACTCGAACGTTTCCTCAATGAACCGGGAGACGGGCCGATGAAGACGTTTACACTGCGGGGCATCAAAGACAGCCCGCCTTATTTGCACGACGGCCGTTTATTGACGCTCGAAGATACGGTGGAATTCTTCAATCTGGTGTTGCAGCTCAAACTGACGGACGAGGAGAAGTCGGATATCGTGGCGTATATGCGCCAGCTATAGATCGGTTTTCATCGCCATCATTTCACCGAAGCGGACGGTCCGGCCGGGGGTCCATAGGGGATTAAACGACAGTCTGTTTTTGGGGAATAACATGACCACCGTCGAGCCGAGAAGAAAGCGGCCCATCTCGTCGCCTTTTTCAAACGTCAAATCTTTCGCGTCATACCGCCACTCGCGAATTTCGCGAACACTCGCGGAACGCCGCGGGTTGACGACACCATGCCAAACCGTGGCTATACTTCCCACAATCGTGGCCCCCACCAGCACCAATACAAACGGGCCGGTTTCCGATTCAAACACGCAGATCACACGCTCATTGCGTGCAAACAGGCCGGGCACGCCGCGGACCGTACCCGGATTCACCGAGAACAACGTGCCGGGAATATAGATCATGCGTGTCAATCGGCCATCGCAAGGCATATGCACCCGGTGATAGTCCTTGGGACTCAAATACAAGGTTGCGAAGTTGCCATCGTGAAATTTTTCAGCCAACTCAGTGTCGCCGCCCATTAGCGCAGTAGTCATGTAATCGCGCCCTTTGGCCTGAATTATCTGGTTGCTGCGAATGATCCCTAATTGGCTGATGGCGCCGTCGATTGGACAAATGTAATGCGCCTGGGCTATGGGGCGTTTTTCCGGTAACAACGCACGCGTAAAAAATTCATTGAACGTCCGGTAGCCATGAATGTCGGGAATAATCGCTTCGCCCATATCTACCCTGTAATGCCTGACGAACCGACGAATGGCAAAAGTAGTCAGCCGGCCCGCGTTGGCTTTCGCGAATTTGCCAGCCAGTTCGGTGAGCGCCTGCTTGGGTAGCAGATATTGAGGAAATACTGAAAGTGCGGTGAACACGTTTATGAATACCTGAAATAAATAAAGGATTATAATAGGTTACCAGTAGTAAGTCTTGAGACAAACCCTTCAGGGTAAGGTTTGAACCTGAATCCGGCAGTTGACCTACAATACTTCGTCATTCCCGCGAACGCGGGAATCCAGACTGACTGGAACAGGCCGTCATCCTGTAGTGAGTGAATTCGGGCAACCGAAAACCCATGGATTCCCGCTTTCGCGGGAATGACAGGGTAAAGGGGAAGTAGGCGTAGGGCAATGTGCCTGCATAAAGAAAAAAATCAAAAATATCGTTGACAGCGAACAGAGTATCTACATAAGCGCCAAACTGAGAACGGTTCATCGGCATACATCGGCATACATCAGCATACATCAGCATACATCGGCATACATCAGCATACATCAGCATACATCGGCATATATCCTTATGACCCAGTCTGACGACAAAAAATCCGGGTCAGATACCAAAATTCCGGACAATCCTCCGGTTGCGGAAAGCGGTCCTGCGGATGCTCAATCGATTGATGGTCCTGCTGACATGTCTCCCGGGGACGAGCGGACGCCGTTTCCGATCGTAGGAATCGGAACCTCGGCGGGGGGTGTGGAGGCGCTGCAGAGATTGGTCCAGACCCTGCACCCCCCCCGCGGCATCGCCTACGTCGTCGTGATGCATCTTGCGCCGAATCGGCCCAGTCATCTAGCCGAGATTCTGGCAACCAAGGCTTCAATGCCTGTCGTGCAGCCTGCCGGCGATATGCGCGTCGAGCCCGATCGGATTTATGTCATTCCACCCAATCGTTACCTGTCATTCGAGAGGGGGTTTTTACGGCTCGAGCCGCTACCTCAGTCACGCCACCATGATAAAGCCATTGACCATTTATTCATGTCGCTGGCGAAAGAACAACGGGAGAGGGCGATCGGCATCATACTGACAGGCAGCGGTCAGGATGGGACGGTGGGTGTCGAAGCCATCAAGGCGGCGGGCGGCATGGTGATGGTCCAGGCCCCAGGGGGGGCGGAGCATCCCGACATGCCCGAAAGCGCCGTCGACACCGGCCTGGTTGACTACGTTTTACCGATCGAGGAGATGGGTAAAACGCTTACGGCGTATCTTGACCACTTCTCCGTCGAGCAGCTTGAAACCCCTGCAAAACCCGCAGAAGACGAAACCCGCGCGTTGCAGGAAATCCTCGCTCTTTTGCGCGCGCGCGGAGGCGGTGATTTTCGGGGTTATAAAGAAGGAATGCTCATGCGCCGTGCAAAACGCCGCATGGCGTTGCAGGGCCAGTCCGATTTGGGCGCCTATGCCGCCTACCTGAGGGAAACTCCATCCGAAATTCCGGCGCTGGGAGCGGATTTGTTGATCAAGGTTACCGAATTTTTCCGCGACCCCAAGACATGGCAGGCGCTCGAAGAACAGCTCCTGCCAGCGATCATCGAAAACCATGTTCCCGGCCAGCCGCTGCGCGTGTGGGTGGCCGGTTGCGCCACCGGAGAGGAAGCCTACAGCATGGGCATGGTCTTGCTCGAATTGCTGAACAAGGAGGGCCGGGGCATAAAGTTGAATATCATTGCTTCCGATATCGACTACCCATCGCTTCAGGTTGCCCGCGCCGGCAGCTATCCGGCAAGCATTGCCAAAGCATTGAAACCCGACTTGCTGGCCCGGTATTTCACCCGGCAGGATAGCGGCCGATTCGTGGCCGGCAGTGCTCTTCGGGAATCGATCACGTTTTCACATCACAATCTTCTTGCTGATCCGCCGTTTTCCCATATAAATCTGATCAGTTGCCGAAATCTTCTGATTTACCTGAAGCCGGAAGTGCAGGACAAGCTGCTACGGATATTTCACTTTGCGCTATGTTCAGAAGGTTATCTGTTTCTCGGAAAGTCTGAAACGGTGGGGGAGCTTCACGAACGCTTTACGCCCATCGATAAACGATACCGTTTTTACCGGAGCTTACCTTCCGAACGAAAGATGCCCGTCCAACTTCCACTGGTGCCAGACACTTCGACAACGCGACTGAGGTCATATGACGCGGCGGCGGGTCATCAACGGCCGCGCGCGGTTCACGCCGAGCTGGTGCGTGAGCTCCTGCTGAAGCAGCGCTCGGCCACTGCGGTATTGATCGACCGGGACTGGCAGGCATTGTATTTCTATGGTCCTACGCAGGAGTTCATATGGCAACCGGAAGGCGCTGCGACGCGGGACCTGCTGGCCATGGTGTCGGATGAGGTGCGCATTGCGCTGCGAGCGGCGGTCCATTCGGTGCGCAATGAGGGACACGCGGGCGAGATCATCATTCCTCCGCCCCCGGGGGGCGACCGCCAATTGCGGATCAGAGCCATCGAGGCCAGTGAAGAGAACAAGGGCCTTGTGCTCGTGACTTTCGAGTACGAGAAACTGGGCAATGAGCCGAGCCAGGCGGCAGCCGATGTCGAGACGTGGGCAAAGCGGCAGCTTGAAGACGATCTGCGCACGACGCGGCTGGATCTCGAAACGTCCCTTCATGCACTCGAAGCGAACAACGTGGAGCTTCGCATCGCCAATGAAGAAGCGATGTCGATGAATGAGGAGCTTCAGTCAGCCAATGAAGAACTGGAGACATCGAAAGAAGAACTGCAATCGGTAAACGAGGAACTGGACACCGTCAATAGCGACCTGGAACGAACCGTCCATGATCTGCATACCGCCAACGACGACCTGGCCAATTTGTTGACAGCCAGCGATCTTCCCATACTGTTTCTTGATCGTGCGCTTCGCATCAAGCGTTTTACAACGCCGTCCCACAAGCTTTTCAGTCTCATTCCATCCGACATCGGCCGTCCGATCGGCGATTTTACGTCCAGGCTCGAGCCGCAGGATCTGGTAACGGTTGCCGGACGGGTCCAGGACACGCTCTCCGTCGACGAAACCGAAGTTCATACACCCGATGGGCGCTTCTACCTGCGCCGCGTGCTGCCGTTCCGCGCGGAAGAAGGCGGCATCGAAGGGGTGGTGGTCACCTTCACGCCTATTGATGCACTCAAGCATGCGGAAAATGAAGTCCGGGAAAGTATGCGTTTTCGTACGCTTGCTGATAACTCGCCGGTGTTTATCTGGATCAGCGGCCTCGGCGGCAGGCTCGAATTCGTGAATCGCCGGTTCATTGACGAGACAGGGTGGCCGGCTGAAGATCTGCTCGGGATGAAATGGCACGGTCTCGTACATGCCGACGATTTAGCGGCTTACCTGGCTGCGTGTGCGAGCGCGGAAGCGGCCTGCAAGGGATACGATCACGAATTGCGCTTGCGCAAGACCGATGGCACGTATGACTGGATGCGTTTCGTAGGCGAGCCGCGGCTCGAGCGAGAGCGGCTGACCGGCTTTGTCGGCTCCAGTATCGACATTCAATACCACAAGGATGCCGAGGACCTGTTGCGCAACGCCGACCGGCGCAAGGATGAGTTTCTCGCCACACTGGGGCACGAGCTTCGCAATCCGCTTTCTCCCATCCGCAACGCCGCCGAGGCATTGCGATTTGTCGATTCCGGCGATAAACGCCTCATATGGGCTAGGGAGACCATTACCCGTCAGGTGGATCATATGACCCGACTGGTAGACGATCTGCTCGATATCGCCAGGCTCACGCGCGGCAAGCTCACATTGCGGAAAGAAGCGGTAGACATGGAGGCTATCATTCATCACGCCGTCGAATCAACGAAGGCATTGGTCAATGCGCGCAAGCATCATCTGACCGTAGTGATCAAGGATGAGCCGCTTATTGTCAACGGCGATCCTGTCCGCCTTATCCAGATCGTGGAAAATCTCCTTACCAACGCGGCGAAGTTTACCGAGGAACGCGGCCGGATTTCGCTGGATGCCCGCCGCCAGGGAAACGAGTTGAACCTGTCGGTGGAGGACAATGGCATCGGCATTCCTCAGCGCATGTTGACAAAGATATTCGAGCTTTACACGCAGGAGGAACGCACTGTCAGAGAATCGAGCAGCGGTCTCGGTATCGGTCTTTCGCTGGTGCTCCAACTCGTTGGTCTGCACGGTGGCTCGATCGAGGCGTCGAGCAAAGGGCGTGGCCAAGGCAGCAAGTTCGTTCTTCGGCTGCCGTTGGTTGATGTTCACGTCCCCACGGCTTCCATTACCGGCATGGCGACCGATTATTCAGGAAAGGGGCGTATCCTGGTCGTGGACGACAACGTGGATAGCGCCGATTCGACCGCGATGCTGATGGCCGCCTATGGATATGACGTACGCACGGCTTATGATTCGGCGTCAGCCGTACGGGAGGCGGCTGCATTCGTTCCGCATGTCGCCTTGCTCGATTTGAGCAAGCCCGAACCCGACGGGCTGGAGCTGGCGAGGCAATTTCAGCAAATGACTGAGACCAAAGAAATGGTGCTGATTGCATTCAGCGGGTATGGACAGCCTGATGATCTCGAGCGAACGAAGAAGGCGGGTTTCGCCCATCACGTCGTAAAACCGGTCGACATGGATGCGCTCCATAAGCTGTTGAAATCGATGAGACTGGATGACAGCTGACAGCTGACAGCTAACCGGGACCTATTTCCCCTGTTGCGGTTTTCTCTACTAAGTAGCTGAAATCGTGGCTGTCGTTGTCGTTACTCTGGCATCCGGTTCCCGCTTCTGATCGTCCGCCAACTGCAGCCGGGTCTGCTCTTCCTGCTGTTGGAGCCGCCACATATGAGCATAAGCGCCGTTTGCCGCAAGTAGTTCCCGATGAGTGCCGCGTTCGATAATGCTGCCTTTGCTCATGACCAGAATCTGGTCGGCATCCGCGATAGTCGAAAGCCGGTGGGCAATGGTCAGGGTGGTACGGTTCGCGGCGATCCGCTTCAATTCCGCCTGTATGGCCTTTTCCGATTTTGAATCCAGCGCCGAGGTGGCTTCGTCAAAGATCAGGATGTGCGGCTTTTTCAGGATCGCGCGCGCAATCGCGACGCGCTGCTTTTCCCCGCCGGAAAGTTTTAACCCTCGTTCTCCTACCATGGTTTCGTACTTGTCCGGCAGGCTTTCGATGAAATCGTGAATGTGCGCCGATCCGGCGGCTTCGAGTACCTCTGCACGGCTCGCGTCCGGCCGCCCGTAAGCGATGTTGTAATAAATGCTGTCGTTGAACAGGACGGCGTCTTGCGGAACGATACCCAAGGCGGCCCGCAGACTTTTTTGCGTCACCTCGCCGATATCCTGATCATTGATCAGAATACGGCCGTTTGTTATATCGTAGAAGCGAAATAACAGGCGTGACAGGGTCGACTTGCCGGAGCCGCTATGTCCGACCACGGCAACGTTGCGGCCGGCCGGGATGTCGAAGCTCACATCGAACAGAATCTGGCGATTGGGTTCATAGCTGAAATTTACGCCTTCGAAGCGAACCGATGCATTTCCCGGAATGAGGTCGATGGCGCCTGGTTTGTCCCTGACCTCTTCATTCTCCGCCAGCAGGCCGAACATTTTTTCCATATCCGCCAGCGAATGCTTGATTTCGCGGTAGACAAATCCAAGAAAGTGCAACGGCATGTACAGTTGCAGCATGAAAGCATTGATGAGCACCAGGTCGCCCAGGGTCATGCTGCCCTTGATTACGCCATCGGCCGCCAGCCACAGCAACAAAGTGGCGCCTATCGCAATAATGGCGCTTTGCGCGGAATTGAGTGCGGCGAGCGATGTCTGGTTGCGGACCGCCGCGGTTTCCCATTTCCGCATGTGATCGTCATAGCGCCGCGCTTCCCAGGATTCATTGCCAAAGTACTTGACCGTTTCATAGTTCAACAGGCTGTCAATCGCTTGCGTGTTGGCTTTCGAGTCCATGTCGTTCATGGTGCGCCGGAAAATCATGCGCCACTCAGTCACGATCAGCGTGAGCGCAATGTAGGCGACAAGCGTCACAAAGATGATCACCGAGAACCAGATGTCGTATCTGGAAAGAAGAATCGCCGCGACCAGCCCGATTTCGAGCAGTGTCGGCAGGATGTTGAACAGCATGAAATTGAGCAGGAAGGAAATGCCGCGCGTACCGCGCTCGATATCGCGCGACACGCCGCCGGTCTGGCGTTCCAGGTGAAAGCGCAGCGACAGTGCGTGCAGGTGGCCAAATACCTTGATCGCTACCCTTCGGATCGCGCGCTGCGTGACCTTGGCAAATATCGCATCGCGCAACTCGCCGAACAGCGTACTACACAGGCGCAGTGCGCCGTAGCCCACGAGCAGCAGAACCGGCAGGACCAGCAGGGTTGGCGGCTGGTCGAGCGCATCGACAATTTCTTTCAGAACCAGCGGCACAGCAACGTTGGCGAGCTTGGCCATCACCAGAAGTGTGAGGGCCACCATCACCCGGCCTTTGAATTCCCACAGATAGGGGAGTAAGGAGCGGATCGTCCGCCAGTCGTTACGATTGGCCGATGGTTTTTCCAAGCGGGTGGGGCGCATCAAGGAAATAGGGGACAGACCAGGAAATAGGGTAGAGTAGAGGGCAGGCGGGAGCCTGCTCTCTACTCTACCCTATTTCTTTCTCATACGGCGCAATGCGCTTCGCTTATTGGCGCCCTACAACTTCTAACCCGGATGTTTCATAAATTCGCGTGATGATTGCGCAGGATTTTGTTTTGTAGGGGGATTTTGTGAAAGAGCGGCGTAGTGACTCATACGCCCGACTGAGCAAAATTTCCATACGAAACAAAAGACCAGCAAGGGC
>JAKDLC010000074.1 GCA_030453055.1 Nitrosospira sp. | reverse complement strand
GGCTGCTCGCTCAGGGACTTTTGCAAGAAGCTCCATAGTGACCTCAGTTTTTACTATTGAGCTTCTTGCAAAAGTCCCTGAGCGAGCGGTCGCGATTAGTGCGGCTCGCGGCTCAAGGGCGATTTTCTGTTGATCAGTCCTGTTTGGGGAGCATGCAAAACCGGGGGACCCCGATGTCTTTACCATCACGTAGCGCATGCTCGGGCGGCTTGCGGCTTCGCATATCGCCTCAGCATCATTGGCGTCGTTCTTCCCGCTTTTCACGTACGGCTTCACATGTTTAACCTCGTCGGACATTAACCAACCTCCTCGGCCTTCGTCACGCGGTCCGAAATCGCCGCGAGCGCGGATTCCACCCCCGGCAGCAAAGACTCTGCTCGCACGATCGCAAAATGATCGGCGTCAAGTTCGATTGAATGCAATTTCTCCTGTTCTATTTGCTGGGCAAGCGCCAGCCGGTCGGACAGCGGGCGTGTCGCCGCCCACCAGCAGGTTGGCCGTACTTGCAAGGGACTCAGCGTGGATGCCCGCAGCGACAGGGCTTTCAACTGACGCGCCACCATAAAGATGCGCGCCAGCTCTTCGGCGCCCATGTCAGCGTGGCCGCCCGCCTCCGTATTCCCCTCTTCTCCCGCGCGCGCCCGGGCCTGTTCGGCCGAAATGAGAGACTCCAGTAAGCCGGCGACCGTCCGCTCCGAGGGCTGCTCCGGTTCGGCCGCCCCTGCATCACCAGATTTGCCATCCCGTATTACCCGGACGACGCCGTCGGGCGTCGTGCCGGGAACGGCCACCGAAACAAAATCAGAAAAATCGCGCCGCCAGTCATCGGGCTGCGGCTGCTCGGTACCGGGAATAAAGGGATCAACCAGCCCGAGGAACGCGACCGTTTGCGCGTCGGCCTCCAGGAACGCGGCAATCATGGCGGCCAGGGCGCCGCCCAAGGACCAGCCGAGCAGGTTGTATGGGCCTTCCGGCTGGACGCGGCGAATCATCCGGCAATAATCCGCGGCCATTTGCTCAAGAGAAACGTCGCGGTGCGCGGGATCGGCCAGCATGCGGCAGGGAAGCCCATAGACTGTCCGCTTACCCTGGAGCCGGCGCGCGAGCGGCTGATAGTCGAACACCGTTCCAAACCCGGCGTGAAGACAGAATACCGGCCCGGCTTTTTCTTCGCCGGGCAGGTTCAGCGCCAGCAATGCCTGTGTCCCTTCCGCAGCCTGGCGATCCGGCGCATCCAGTCCGAGCAAAGCGGCGATGGTGGGGCGCTGCGTCAAATCCCGGAGCTTGAAATCGAATCCGGCCTCGGGCAGATTGCGCACTCGCGCCATCATTTTCAGGCTAGACAACGAGTCTCCACCAAGAGCAAAAAAGTTGTCGGTTTCTCCCACTCGTTCGACGCCCAGCACCTCTTGCCAGATTGTCGCAAGCAGGCTGGCGCGAGGGGTGGAGGGCGCCCGATAGGCGTCAACCGTGGTGGCGCCCGGCTCCGGCAAGGCGTGACGGTCCAGCTTGCCGCTCGGCAAGCGCGGCAGTGACGCCAGTGCGATGATTTGCGCGGGCACCATGTATTCCGGCAGCCGCGTGCCAAGCTCCCGCTTGAGCCGTACGGCCAAGTCGCCTGGTTGCGCGTTCGCCGGCGGTACGCGGGGCACGACATAAGCAACCAGTTGAGAACCCGCCGCGCCCGCATGAACCACCACCGCCGCATCAGCCAACCCCGTTATGCCACGCAGGCAAGCCTCGATCTCACCCGGCTCGATGCGAAATCCACGAATCTTCACCTGATGATCGGCGCGGCCGATGTACTCGATATTGCCGTCATCCAACCACCGCACCAGATCCCCGGTGCGATAGAGCCGGCCGCCGTTAGCATCGAACGGATCCGCGACGAAGCGTTCAGCCGTCAAAGCGGCGCGTCCCAGATAGCCGCGCGCCAGTCCATAGCCGCCGATATAGAGCTCACCGACAATGCCCATGAATACAGGCTGCATGTCGGCATCCAGCACATAGGCGGTACGCTCGCCCACCGGACGGCCGATGGGCGCATATACGCAATCGAAGCTCTTGCCGGCCTCGGTCTTCCAGATCAACGGCGTCACCACCGTCTCGGTCGGCCCATAGCCGTTGATCAGAATACGCGGCCGCAGTGTCTGGCGGATCAGGTCGTAGGAGGCCTTGGGCATGGCTTCCCCGCCGAATACGTAGAGTTCCACCGGGGGCGGATCGCCACGGGGCGCCGCCCATTCTGCCACCTGCCCCAGGTAGGCAGGCGGAAACGCGGCATTGGTAATGCCATAGCGGCGCAGTGCGTCGTAGGTCTGTTCGGCGGTCCACAATTCCTGATCGCGCACGGCCAGCCCGGCGCCGACGGTGAGCGCGGTAAGCCAACGTTCATGGGCGCCGTCGAACGAAAACGACATGAACAGCAATTCACAGGAATGCAAGCCCATGCCATAAATTTCGGCGGTGGCCCGGCAGTGCATCGCCAGCGGACCATGTGTTACCGCCACGCCTTTGGGAAGCCCCGTGGAGCCGGACGTGTAAATGACATAGGCGAGGTTATGCTCGTTGACCGGGATTTCCGGGTTCGAATCGGACTCAGCCGCAAGATCGGCCGAATCCAGCGCCAGCATGAGCACGCCGGCGATTTTCTCAAGTCTGGACAGCAGTTTGCTCTGCGTGATCAGGAGCGACAGCGCGCTGTCTTGCGTCATGAATGAAAGCCGGTCAACCGGATATTCCGGATCCAGCGGCACGTACGCGCCCCCCGCCTTGAGCACGGCGAGCAGCGCCACGATCACGTCGAGCGAGCGCTCCATCGCCACACCCACCCGGACTTCCGGGCCGACACCCATATTGATCAGGCGGTGCGCAAGCCGGTTCGCCCTGATGTTGAGTTCACCGTAGGAAAGCTCCTGCTCAGCCATCAGTAGCGCGATGGCGTCCGGTTGCACCAGGGCATTGTGCTCGATCAGGCAATGCACTGGTTCACGCGGACGCGCCGAGACAAGCGCCGGCACGTCGGATGCCGGTGGATTGCATCCCAAAGCAATCACCTGATCGAGCGCCTGGGTTCCCATCCACGCCAGTTCGCCCAGCGGCTGCTGCGGATGGGCCATCATTTCCCGCAGCAGAAATTCCATGTGGCTTCGCAGTTCCAGTACGAAGTCATCGGTAAAATCATTTCGTCCGTAAGAATATTCGATTTCCAGCGTATCGCCGACGATGACCTGCAAGTCCATCGCGTAGCCGGTCAGGCCCTTGCCTTCGATATCGCCAAAATGAAGACCGTATCGCTCATTACCGCGCAGCGTCTCGGCGATGGGATAGTTCTCGAACACGACGATACTGTCGAAAAGAGGCTGTCCGGGCGCGCCTGCCCAGCGCTGGATGTCGGCCAGCGCGGTATGTTCGTGTTCGCGCAGCCTTGCATTGGCGCTTTGCAGCATGGCGAGATGCGCACTCACCGTCAAATCGCTCCGCCGCTCCACCGGAACCGGAATGGTATTGATGAACAATCCGAGAATCTCATCAGCTTTCGGCAGGTTGGGCGACCTGCCCGCCACGGTCACCCCGAATACCACCGTATCCTTTCCGGTGTAGCGTTGCAGAAGCAGTCCCCATGCCGCCTGCACGAGGGTGTTAAAGGTGACGCGCTCTCGCTGCACAAATTCCTGCAAACGGGAAGTTTCTTCAACACCCAAATGGGTATAGATCTGCGCGTAGCCGGTTCGCTTGTCTGCGTTGTCTGCGCTCCCCGCCATGCGAAGCGCGTTCGATAGCAGGGTCGCGCCCTCGACGCGTTCGAGCTCGCTTTTCCAGAAAGCCTGGGTCGCTTTTGCATCCTGTTGCGCAAGCCAGTGCACATAATGACCGTAACCCGGTCCGGGCGCGGTCAGTGTTTCGCCGGCATAGCAGCGCAGCCAATCGCTGATCAGCAGGGAGTCGCCCCAGCCGTCCAGCAGGATGTGGTGCTTCGTCCAGACAAGTTGATAGCAATCTTCACGCAGGCGGATCAGACTCAACCGGGCTACCGGCGGGGTGAGGAAATCAAATTCGCGCTTCAAGTCCTCGTCCGCGTAAGCGGCAAGCCGCGATTCCAGCCCGTCCAGGCCACGCCAATCCAACTGAACAACGGGCGTATCGGCCTGCTTGAATACGATCTGCAGCGGGCGCGCCAGCCCGGCTTGCCACAGAAAACCCGTGCGCAATACCGCATGCCGCGCCACCATGGCTCGCCAGGCGTCCACCAGGCGCGCGGGCTCAAGACCCTCCACCGCAACACTGAGCTGGGTTACGTAGAGTCCATTGCCCGGTGCTTCCAGGGTGTGAAACAGCATCCCTTCCTGGATGGGCGCCAGCGGGTAAATATCCTCGATTTCATTGGCTCCGAATGGCAGCGCGGCAATCGCTTCCACATCCAGATAGTCGTGCAGATAACCTCTCGCGGGTTCAGCCGCCGCCACGACCGGTTCCTGCATGGTTTCAGCCATCTCCGCCAGCACGGCGATGGTCTGCCGTTCGAACAGTTGCCGGGGGGTGATCTTCCATCCGGCACGGCGCGCTTTGATCACGATCTGAAGACAGAGGATGGAATCTCCGCCCAGTTCGAAGAAGTTGTCATTGCGCCCCACCTGTCCCACACCCAGCACCTCGGCCCAGATGCCGGCCAGCGCTTCCTCCACCTCACCCTGCGGGGCCTCGTAGTGGTCGACGTTGGCAAATTCCGGCTCGGGCAGTGCCTTGCGATCCACCTTGCCGTTCGGGTTCAGCGGCAGGCTGTCCAGCACCACGATCGCCGAGGGAATCATGTAGTCCGGCAGCGCCTCGCCCAGCGCCTCGCGCAGCGTGGCATTGTCAATGCCGGCGCCCGTTTGCGGAGAAACATACGCCACCAGCCTGGCGCCTCCTGTTACACCGGGCCCTTCCCCCGCAACCACCACGGCTTCCCTGATCTCCGGCTGTAGAAGCAACTGCGCTTCGATTTCGCCCAGTTCAATGCGGAAGCCTCGAATCTTGACCTGATGGTCCAGACGCCCCAGATACTCGATCTGCCCATCCGCGCGCCATCTCGCCAGGTCTCCGGTGCGGTACAGCCGCCCTCCCTTCTCATCGAAGGGATCGGCCACGAAACACTCCGCCGTCAGCCCGCCTCGATGGAGATAGCCGCGCGCCAGCAGATCCCCTCCAATGCAGAGCTCGCCTGGAATTCCGGGCGAAACAGGGGTGAGATTGGCATCCAGCAGATAAATATTGCGCCCCGCAAGCGGACTGCCAATAGCCACCTGCATCGACATGGAATCATCGCTCGAATAGCTGCCGCAATCCAGCGCGGCGGCCGTCACGGTTGCCTCGGTCGGGCCATACAGATTAAGCAGGGTAATGCCGCCGAGTCCAGCCTCACGCCAGGCTTTGATGCCTTCGGGCGACATGGCTTCGCCCCCCGCATGCACCTGCCGCAACACCCCATAGTCCCGTGGACCCTGCCTGGCAAAGTCCTGGGCCAGCAAAAACCAGTAGGCCGTGGTAAGGTCCGCGACCGTGATGCGTTGATCAATCAGCTCGCGATAGAAGGTGTCGCTGTCCCATAGCTGGGGACCGCTCAACACGATCGCCGCACCCGCGCATAAAGGCGGAAAAAATTGATCAATGAAACTGTCAAAATTGATGGTGGAAAACAGCAACATCCGGTCGGCGGCGCTCAGACCAAAGAGGCCGATCGCTCCCTGGGCATGTTCGGCCAGGGCATGGTGCGGCAGGGCCACGCCCTTGGGCTTGCCGGTGGAGCCGGAGGTATAGATGACATAGGCAAGGTTATCGCCGTGCGGGGACACTTCAGGGTTGCCCGCCGCCTCCCCGCTCACGTCCAGCGTGTCCAGTTCCAGCACCGTGCATTCCGGGGAACAGGGAATGCGCGCCCGAATATGGCTTTGCGTCAACAGCATGCCCATGGCGCTGTCGGTCACCATGTAGTGCAGGCGCTCCCGCGGGTACGCCGGATCCAGCGGCACATAGGCGCCCCCGGTCTTGAGGATCGCCAGCAGGCCGACGATCATTTCGCTGGAACGCTCCACCGCGATGCCCACCTTCGTCTCGGGCTTGACGCCAAGGGCGATCAAGCGGTGCGCCAACCGGTTTGCACGCCGGTTCAACTCGGCATAGCTCAATTCAGTGTCGCCAAAGATCAGCGCGACCGCGTCGGGACAGGCCTCTACCCGCCGTTCGATCAACCGGTGCACGGGCTCGGCGTCCGCATAGCGCTGTGCGTTGACCCCCCAGGCATCGAGTTGCGCCCGCTCGGCTTCACTGAGAAGATCGATGTCGCCCAATTGCCGCGTTGCGCTTCGCGTGATCTCGTGGAGCAGCCTATTCATCCGCGCCGCAATGCTATCCACCGCGGCCTTCGAGAAATGCGCGCAAGCGTAACCGTAGTGCAGGCACAGTACGTCGGACCGCATTACCGATACCATCATCGGATAATTGGAAGTCTCCCGGTTTCGGACTTCGGAAAAGACGAGCCCGCCCATGCCGGATTGCTGCAAAGCCTTATCAATCGGGTAGTTCTCGAATACCAGGATACTATCGAACAACCCTTGGCCGCTCTGGCCCATCCAGCGCTGAATTTCGTACAAAGGCGTATGTTCGTGTTCACGCAAAGCCAGATTCTGCGCTTGCAAATCCCGCAGCCATGCGCCTGTCTCCTGTTCCGGCTTGAGGGTTGCAACCACGGGCAACGTATTGATGAAAAGTCCCAGCAATCGCTCGGCTTCCGGCAGGTCCGCCGGCCTGCCGGCAACGGTTGCACCGAAGATGACGGTTTGCTGGCCGGTATAACGATTGAGCAGCAGCGCCCAGGCCGCCTGTACCAAGGTATTGACAGTGATTCGTGCATGCCTCGCGAACTCGATTAAACCCTCGGTAACGGTTCGCTCAAGTTCACTGACGTGTTCGCCATAGGCGGTATTTTCAGGAAGGGGCGACCCGGTATCGGCTAGCCGGATGGGCGCCGTTATGCCGCGTAATCGCTCTCGCCAGTAGGCTTCCGAAGCATTCGTATCGCGGGCATGGAGCCACCCGATGAAGTCGCGATAGCGGCCCCGTGATGGCGGCAGCGCACCGCCGTCATAATGCCGCAGTACTTCACCCATCAGTTGGGAAGTACTCCAGCCATCCAGCAGCAGATGATGGATTGTCCAGATGACGTGATGCCTGCCGTCCGCGAGGCGTACCAATGCCAGCCGCATTAACGGCGGCTTCGCCAGATCGAAGCCGCGAGCGTGTTCCGACTGAGCCAGCGCATCGAGATCCTGCTCCCGATTCGCAAGGAGGTGATTCCGCCAATCATATTCCACGAACGGCAGCTCGACGGTCTTCGCCACCCATTGCAAAGGGGTGGCGCCCTGATGTAGAAAACCGGTGCGCAACACGTCATGGCGCTCCATTGCAACCTGCCATGCGGCTTTGAACCGCTTGACCTCCAGCCCCTCGATATCCACTCTCAGCTGGTTGAGGTAGACGCCGCCATCCGTATCATATACGCTGTGAAATAGCATTCCCGACTGCATCGGCGAAAGCGGATAAAGGTCCTCAAGCTGCTCGATGGGGATAGGCAGGCTGTTCAACTCATGCTGCGTGATCCGGGCCAGTGGGAAATCCGATGGGGTCACACCGCAAACGCCGTTGGTGCAATGGACAATCAGCGCTTCAAGCGCGACCCGCCAGGTTTTTACAAACGCTTCAATCGTGGCTTTGGCATAGCGAGCAGTGCTATAGGCCACGTCCAGGCTCAACTCACCTTCGTAGACGTGTCCATTTATGGAAAGGTCATGACGCGGCGACACGGCGGCATCCATTAAATCGCCCACGGGCTCGGGCGCCAGCGTCCACGATGCTTCGTCAAAACCGGCATCAAACTGCCCCAGATAGTTGAAGACCACCTCCGCCTTGGGCAAGGCTGCCAGCGCTTGCCGCTGTTGCGGCGTTCCATGATATTTGAATAAGCCGTAGCCCAAGCCCTTATTGGGTATTTGCCGCAAGTTCTCCTTGATGCGCTTGAGCCTCTGATCCAAATCACCGGATGGATCGAGGATCACCGGGTAAAGGCTGGTAAACCAGCCCACCGTTTGCGAAAGATCGATGTCTGCATACAAATCTTCGCGTCCATGACCCTCCAGATCGACCAGGATTTTTTCGTGCCCGCTCCACCGGCATAAGGCGCTTCCCAATGCCGCGAGCAACAGGTCGTTAACCTGGGTACGGTAGGCAGCGGGGGCTTGCTTGAGCAACGCCTGCGTTTGCGCCCGGTCGAGTCTGAGGATGACGCTGGCCTGGTGAAGGACACTGTTCGGACCTTGTGGATCGTCTCGGGGAAGTGAAACAGGCGTATCCGCCAGACCTTGCCAGTAAGC
>JAKDLC010000434.1 GCA_030453055.1 Nitrosospira sp. | reverse complement strand
CTTTCGCGGCGCTATCGAATTTCAGGATTCGCGGCGCTACAACGGCAAGTTTCCATACGATGACCGCGATCTCAATGAGCATGAGCTGATTCAGGCCTACGGAGAGCTCTATTTCAAGGGCGCGTTGGGTGCAGACGATCGCAAACAACAGCGACCACTCAGGCTTCGTGTAGGCCGCATGGCTTATGAGCTCCTGGATCGGCGTCTGTTCGCACGCAACCCATGGCGCAATACCACGAATACGTTCGAAGGGTTTCGCATCAATCTGGGTCAGGAGGTCAACGACTGGGAGATTGACCTATGGGCGTATCAGCCTGTCAGACGGCTGCTGACGGAGTTCGACGAGCGCATCGAGAATCAATGGTTCTACGGCGGAATCGGGCATTGGCGCAAGTGGTCCACTTTATTACGCTACAGCCTTATTACATGGGTCTCATGCAGGACGGCAACCAAATACCAGGCGCCATTCAGGTTGGAGCCGGGCAGATCGACCGTGAAATTCACGCGCCGGCCCTGCGTGGCTATGGAAAAATTGGCAACACCGAACTCGATTATGATTTCAATCTGATCTATCAGTTCGGACGGAATGGCGGACAGGAACATGAAGCGCATGCCCACACCACCGAGCTGGGCTATACCTTCAAGCACAACTGGAAACCGCGTATCAGCGCCTTTTATGGTTACGCGACCGGGGACCGTAACCCCAACGATAACGTAAACAACCGCTTCGAGCGATTCTTTGGCGCCGGGCGGCCCTGGCAGGCGGACAATTACATTGTTTTCGAGAATATCAAGACGCCTAAAATCAGGCTTGAGTTTCAGCCATTGAAGGACTTGCGTATCGATGGCGCCTACAGTTGGTTCTGGCTTGCCAGCGATACAGACCGCTTCAGAAACCTCTTCCGAGGCGGCACCGACAGCAACGGGGAAGACTTTTCGAATCGGGACGCCACGGGGAATAGCGGAGACTTCATCGGGCATGCTTTTGATGTTCGCGCGCGGTATAAGCTCACGGACTATATCGACACCACCGTGGGTTACTCCCATTTTGTCAGTGGCGAGTTTACCCGTAACAGACAAATAGCCGCGCTGGGAAATAGTCCGGGCAGTTCCGATTTTTTCTATGTCCAAGTTGTAGTCAGTGCGTTTAAATAATCTTGAACAGCGGTACTTCTGGAAAATGATGAGCATCAAAATATTGCTGGCGGTAAATTCTGGCGTTTTCCCGGATTGGACGCGGTTTGGACAGCACTTGCCGATTCTCTGCCGTTCCGTCTGTGCCTGTCATTGATTACAGGAGGTGACATGTGTTTCTATAACGAGGAACCCGCTCGCGGACAACCGGGACATCGCAACACGTCCATATACGCAAAACAGATAAGCAAATGAAATGATATTGGTTTCAATTATAAAGAATGGCTGGTAACTTTTCGCTTGGTTTCACCCGAATGCATCCCGGATAAATGGGATTTTTTATATAAGTCGATGAGCCGACCAAATGAATTGGAGGCCACGTAAAACAAAAGCCATATCGACACCTGACCGGCCTACCAGAGGGGCGATTCGGGAGAGAGGAATGAAATATTACTGGCGAATCGCACTTGCCTCTGCAATCGCCACACTACCGCTCAGTTCTGTTCATGCGATTGTGAATGGTGCGCTATTGGAGAAGTCCCAGGTAACGCGACAAGAGGCAAGGCAAGCAGCCCAGTACGGAATATCCGGCTCAGATAAATGGTTGCTCAAATCATCAGAGAACACTTATAAATGGGCTATCAAGCCGTCTGAGGATAATTACAAGTGGGCAATTCCGTCACCGGA
>JAKDLC010000073.1 GCA_030453055.1 Nitrosospira sp. | reverse complement strand
GCCAACCCTACACTACCGCGCCAGATCCCGACTCTACTAAATTGACGCGCGCCCTTGCTGGTCTTTTGTTTCGTATGGGAATTTTGCTTAGTCGGGCGTATGAGTCACTACGCCGCTCCCTCACAAAATCCCCCTGCAAAACAAAATCCTGCGCAATCATCACGCGAATTTATGAAACATCCGGGCTAGCCATCTTGCTGCTTGGTTGTTGCGTTTTGTCAGCCAATGCCGCGCCGGCTGGCGCTTCTCCGGCCGCCGATGGCGGCATGCTTCAGGTCATGCTGGGTTTGGTGCTGGTGCTCGCCGTGATCGCGGGTTCCGCATGGCTGCTGAAGCGTTTTGGCGGTATGCCAAGGGGCTCGGCCGGCGCGATCAAGGTTATCGGCGGTTCCGCTGTCGGCCAGCGTGAGCGTGTGGTACTGGTGGAAGTCGCCGATACCTGGCTGGTAATCGGCGTTGCGCCCGGTCAGGTGACGGCATTGCATAACATGCCCAAGGGCGAAAGCATGGCCACCGGCCGAGCGGCTGGCGAGAATGAAAGCGACGCCCGCTTTTCCGCCTGGTTCAGGCAGGTAATGGAGAAGCGTAATGGTCCCGAATCGGGCGGTTGACCGCTCATATGTCACGCATTTTCAGTCCGGCGCCATGACTCGCAATAACTTTTTGCATTCATCAACCTTGGACTCTTTGGCGGTTTCGCTACAGGACGGATTCAGGATAATAGCAAAACCATGTCCATGAACCGCATCGTGCTGGGAATCGCCCTGGGAACCGTATTGCTGGCCACACCTTTATCCGCACTGGCCCAGACCGCAGGCTTGCCCGCGTTCACCAGCACGCCGGCGCCGGGGGGCGGACAAAACTATGTACTGACCCTCCAAACCCTGCTGCTGCTGACAGCGCTCACGCTGCTGCCGGCTGCGCTGCTGATGATGACGAGCTTTACCCGCATCATCATTGTGTTTTCGCTGTTGCGCATGGCGCTTGGCACCCAGTCTTCGCCGCCCAGCCAGGTACTTGTCGGGCTTGCGTTGTTTCTCACTTTTTTCGTTATGGGCCCGGTATTCGACAAGATCTATACGGACGCCTACGAGCCCTATGTCAATAACAAGATAACGCAGGCTCAGGCGCTGGAAAGAGCTGTGGCGCCGCTCAAGGCCTTTATGATCAAGCAGACCCGGGAAGCGGATCTGGCGTTGTTCGTCAAGCTTTCGGGCCACCCGCAATTGAATGGACCCGAAGACGTGTCGCTGCGGATACTGGTCCCGGCCTTTGCCACCAGCGAATTAAAAACCGCCTTTCAGATCGGTTTCGCGGTATTCATCCCGTTTCTCATCATCGACATGGTCGTGGCTTCGGTGCTCATGTCCATGGGTATGATGATGGTATCGCCCGCTCTGGTGGCGTTGCCGTTCAAGATCATGCTGTTCGTGCTGGTAGACGGGTGGCATATGCTGATCGGCTCGCTGGCGGAGAGTTTTTATTGAGGGTCAAGTAGCGTTCACCATTGGAAATGACCAGGTGATGGGTTGTGTTTCACGCCATCCGTCCTGTCGAAAACCGTATGGAGGCATATAAAGCAATGACCCCTGAAAGCGTAATGACCCTAGGTCAGAAGGCCATGGAGGTGACCCTGATGGTCTCGGCGCCCCTGTTGCTGGTAGCATTGGCGATGGGCCTGGTGGTGAGCATATTTCAGGCCGCCACGCAGATCAACGAAATGACTTTATCATTCATCCCCAAGCTGGTGGCCCTGTTTGCAACCCTGGTGGTGGCCGGCCCGTGGATGCTCTCGGTAATGGTCGATTACATGCGGCAGGTACTGGAGGGCATTCCGGGGATGGTGGGATAGCACGGAACACCGTCTGAATAGCGCGCGCAATACAGAGATATGATCACGCTCAGCTCCGCCGATCTCAACGCCTGGATGGTTTCGTTTTTGTGGCCGCTGGCGCGCATCCTGGCGCTTGTGACGGCAGCGCCCATACTCGGAAACGCAGCTATTCCAGCGCGAGTGAAGATCGGGCTGGGGATAGCGGTCACGCTAATCGTTGCGCCTGCCATCGGGCCATTGCCGAGGGTCGAACTGAGTTCGCCGGAAGGATTGTTGATTCTCGGCCAGCAGATCATTATCGGACTGGCGATGGGTTTTGCGATGCGCATCGTGTTCAGCGCGGTAGAGATGGCCGGCGAAATCGTCGCTCTGCAAATGGGATTGGGTTTCGCTACCTTTTTCAGTCCGCAGAGCGATGGCAGCACACTGGTGGTGGGCCGATTCCTCGGCCTGCTGGCGACGCTCGCGTTTCTCTCGATCAATGGTCATCTGCTGATGTTGTCAGCGTTGGCCGAGAGCTTCAGCGTGCTTCCCGTTTCCGCCGAGCCATTCTCGGCTGGTGGCTGGAAGATGCTCGCCGAATGGGGGGGCAAGATTTTTGAAGCAGGCCTGGGACTCGCCCTGCCGGTGGTAACGGCGTTACTGATCGTGAACCTGGCGCTCGGTATCCTGACCCGCGCCGCGCCTCAACTGAATATCTTTGCGGTGGGCTTTCCGATCACGCTCATGGTGGGAATGGTGGTGCTGATGCTGTCGCTCCCTTACTTCATTCCCGTGATCGAGCAACTGGTTGAGGAAGGGCTGCGGATCATGCTGGATGTGGTCAATGCCGCTGCCGGCAAGTCACCTGACAGCGCGGCCGACGCCTGACCGTGATTAACCGGCTGCCGGATTTGTAACCGTTGCTCGCGGGATCAACGGTTTACTGAGTGGAGTTTGCCGGCTTGCGGCGGCGTATAATCACCAGGCTGGCCAACCCGATTCCCATCAAGGCCAAAGAACCCGTCTCCGGCAGTGCGTTTATCGCAAGTAACTGCCCGTCCCGATCCTGATAAAAAAGTTCGCCAATGGTCTGGCCGGGACTCTGCCCGTCGAGAAACAAGCCGCTATCAAGGCCGACGGCCGTGATCGTACTGCTGGAGCCGTCAGTAAGCGCCAGACTATCCGCGCTGCCGGCAATGCGCTGATCGGTTTCGCTCTTTTTGCGGTCATCGTCCCTTTCCTTGCGATCATTATCGTCGTCGTCCCTATCCTTTTTCTTGCGGTCTCTATCGTCCTCGTCGTCGTCCCTATCGTCCTCGTCGTCGTCTCCATCATTTTTGAAATGGGATATCCTGCCGGTTGCAAATACAAATCCCTCTCCGCTGGAAATGTCTTGACGCCCGAACCATTCTCCGCCGCCTCTTGCCTGCTGGAAATCCCCCGTCCCTCCCGTTATTTTGAAGAACGTGTCCGTAAATGCGAATATTGACGGAATGCCCGTCGGAGTGAACAAACCATCAAAGTCAGCAAAGATTTCATCTCCGCTCCATTTTCCGCTCAACAGGCTAATTGTCATTTTTCCGTCGTCGAAGGCGAACGAATTCTGCAGGGGAGTAACGCAATTGCTGGCTTCCACCGAAACATTTCCCAGGGAGCTTATTCCGCTACCGGTTATCGTCCCTTCGTATGGTGAGGTGCAATGGGATGCAGGATTCAGGAATGTAGGAGTCAGGAGCTCCTGTATGGATACGCCAACGATAAAGGGAGCGCTCATCACGTCCGTTGCGGCAGTGATCGATACGATAAACGACAGGGCCGATAGGGCAGAGGCGGCGTTGCGCTTTACGAACTTCAAATTGGCTGTTGTCATGTCTACTCCCGCTAAGATTCAGGATGCCGTCAATTACCCGATATTCTACCTGACTCGGTTTTACGAAAAAACTTCCTTCGAGTCGCTTCCGCGAATCGTACATGGCGAATTCGCCCGCGTCAACTTCCAGCACCTAACACTTCCAGCACCCAAACTGTTAGCACACAAACCCGGATCATCTGTAACATCCGCGCTGAACACCTCCAAGCAACCAACATTGAACTTTTCAGAATTGGTGCTAAAGTGATTAGCGTCAGCTGGCTGCATAAGCCGACACATAAGCGGATTCGCGCAATTTCTCGTCAAGCCGCTTTTTTGCTGTAATCTCCGGGAGCTACGAAATGCCCATACTCGACCATGCCACTTTCATCGATCGCTTGAAGGGAAAATCCATTGATGCCGCGCAGTTGCGGAACGCTTACCCGGATCTGGATATGAGCGGCATCAGCAGTGATGACGTCATCGAAGGCACGATGCGGAATCTTGAGAAATTGTGGGAGATCATCGACAACTACGACCACGATGGCAACGTCAATACTATATCCGATCCACCGGCTTTATCCATTGCTGAATGGCTGTTCGCCAAAACAGGAAGTCCCGCGCCCGCGGGCAGCGAGACGGTAAGCTGGAAGAAGGTGGCGGAATTCGGTGACAAGAGCATTACCGACAATAGTCACGCGCATAAGGCCGCCATCGACAACACTGGCGTGGGGCGCTACTACGGGGATCATTCGCCTTTCCATGATGATATTCTCAGGGGGGATCGCCCAGCCTTGCAAGCGCAGCTGGACGCCATGAGCGCCGGGAATTGGCGAATGGAGACAATCGAGCCGGGGTCCGTCGTCATCAAAAGCGCGTCGGGTCGGGCTGCGCGTATTCAGGAGAGTTCGTGCATCGGCTGGGTGATGCAGAATGTCAAGGCCGCCTATGAAGGCGCCGGCAAAGGCGCGCGTTTTGCCGAGATCAACCGCCGGGTGAAGGACGCCGACCTGCGCGGCACTGTCGTCTGCGAAGAACTGCAGAAGGATGGATGGACGGCTGTGTTCTACTCGCCTCGAACCGCCGAGGATCTGGCCGATGCGGGCGAGCGCGAGAAACTGGGTGCGCTTAACATGGCGAAGGCCGGTTCACGCGTGTGGAAGTCGCCGATCCCGGATTCGAGCGGTGTGCGCTGCGACGTCCTCATCAGCGGCTACCGCGACATTCCGCCGGACGGCAAGACGGAAGCGCTGTTGGAGAAGCTGGAAAAAGCGCCATTTTTCGTAGGCGTCGCGAACGGTGGCATACATACTTTCGTGGGGCACAACGGGAGTGTCTGCGATTTTCACTGGAAAGCGCAGCCTGACGACAAGGATGCCATGACTGAAAATCCCATCCGTGAATGGAAGTGGGACACGGGGCTCTATATGGTGCCGCCGGGATACTGGTAAAAATAGCCTGCGAAGGTGCGACCGTTATTCGGGGCGGTCAGCCCAGCGCCTTCGCGATTCGCCGCAGTGCATTTTCCAGGTTGGTCATAGTGGTGGCGAAGGAAAGGCGGATATAACCTTCGCTGCCGAACGCCGAGCCCGGCACCACCGCTACACCTCCCTGTTCCAGCAGATATTCGCTAAAGGCGATATCGCTGCCGTCTTTCAACACGCCTTTGCGGTGCAATTGTCCGATTGCCTCCCGCGTATCGGCAAAAGCGTAGAATGCGCCGCCTGATGGCAGACACCTGACGCCCGGCAGGGCATTGAGCGCACCGGTAACAAACTCGTTGCGTTCCTTGAACGCTTCCACCATAGGCACAATGCACGATTGGTCGCCATTAAGCGCCGCTTCGGCGGCGACTTGCGAAATGGAAGCGGGATTGGACGTGCTCTGAGACTGGATGTTTTCCATGGCGGTAATGATTTGCGCCGGGCCGCCGCAATAACCGATGCGCCAGCCGGTCATGGCATAGGCCTTGGATACGCCATTGAGCACGATGGTGCGGTCATATAGGGCAGGGCAGGCGTTGAGGATGTTCACGAACCTGCCGCCGGAAAGCAGGATATGCTCGTACATGTCATCGGTGGCGATCAGGACATCAGGGTATTTCAGCAGAACTTCGCCGAGGGCTTTGAGTTCGTCGGATGTATAAACGCCGCCGGAAGGGTTGCTGGGGCTGTTGATGACGAACATTCGGGTCTTGTGCGTGATGGCTTCTTCCAGTTGCGCCGCGGTTATTTTGAAGCCCTGTTCGATACCGGCTTCGACGATGATCGGCTTGCCTTCGGCGATCAGAACAATGTCGGGATAGGAAACCCAGTACGGCGCGGGAATGATGACTTCATCGCCGGGGTCGATGACGGACAGTATCAGATTGAAGAAGCTTTGTTTGCCGCCGCACGACACCAGAATTTGCTTTGCGGTATAGTCAAAACCGTTGTCGCGCTTAAACTTGGCAATGATGGCGTTTTTCAGGCCGGGGGTGCCGCCTACCGCCGTGTATTTGGTAAAACCCTGGTTGATGGCGATAATGGCGGCATCCTTGATATGCTGCGGGGTGTCGAAATCCGGCTCGCCGGCGCCAAGCCCGATGATATCCTTGCCTTCCGCTTTGAGCCGCGCAGCCCGGGCAGTGACGGCAAGGGTAGGGGAGGGTTTGATGGCCTGAACGCGCTTTGAGAGTTCCACAATGATGTCCTTATGCCGACTAACCAAACCGGAAATTATACCTGTGATCGCTACCTTCCCCAATAGTCCCTACAAGCTGCATCAATCGTTTACGCCTGCCGGCGATCAGCCCGAAGCTATCGACAAGTTGGTGGAAGGGATAGAGGATGGTCTTGCATTCCAGACGCTGCTGGGCGTGACGGGTTCCGGCAAGACCTTCACCATGGCCCACGTGATTGCGCGGCTTGGCCGTCCCGCGATTATCATGGCGCCGAATAAAACGCTGGCGGCCCAGTTATATGCGGAAATGCGAGAATTCTTCCCCGAAAACGCCATCGAGTACTTTGTTTCCTATTACGACTATTATCAGCCCGAAGCCTATGTACCCTCGCGAGATTTGTTCATTGAAAAAGATTCCAGCATTAACGAGCACATCGAGCAAATGCGCCTGTCCGCGACCAAGGCGCTGCTGGAGCGGGATGACGCCATAATCGTCGCCACCGTATCGTGCATATACGGTATCGGCGACCCCGTGGATTATCACGGCATGATTCTGCATTTGCGCGAAAACGAAAAAATTACGCAGCGCGAGGCCATACAGCGCCTGGTCGAAATGCAGTATGAGCGCAATGAGATTGAATTCAGCCGGGGAACCTTCAGAGTGAGGGGAGATGTGCTCGACATATTTCCGGCGGAAAGCTCGGAAACCGCGGTACGCGTATCGCTATTCGACGATGAAGTGGAAAGCATGACGCTGTTTGACCCGCTCACCGGACATACATTAAAAAAAGTATCGCGTTATACCGTTTATCCGTCCAGCCATTATGTCACGCCCAGAAGCACCACTTTACGGGCAATCGATACCATCAAGGCTGAATTGAGCGAACGTATCGAGTTTTTTCACCGGCACAACAAGCTGGTAGAGGTGCAACGCATCGAACAGCGCACCCGTTTTGATCTGGAAATGCTCAATGAACTGGGTTTCTGCAAAGGCATCGAGAATTATTCGCGGCACTTGTCCGGAAAAAAACCAGGGCAGCCGCCGCCCACCTTGATTGATTATCTTCGCCCCAATTCGCTGATGATCATTGATGAGAGCCATGTCACTATTCCGCAAGTAGGCGGGATGTATAAAGGGGATCGTTCCCGCAAGGAAAACCTGGTGGACTTTGGCTTTCGTCTGCCCTCCGCGCTGGATAACCGCCCGCTGCGGTTCGACGAATTCAGGAAAATGATGCCGCAGACGGTATTCGTTTCCGCAACCCCGGCGGAATTCGAGCGTGTTCACAGCGGCCAGGTGGTCGAGCAGGTTGTGCGCCCCACGGGCCTGGTGGACCCGCAAATCGGGATTCGTTCCGCAACTACCCAGGTCGACGACCTGATGTCGGAAGTCGGCCAGCGCACGGCCAAGGGCGAGCGGGTGCTGGTAACCACACTGACCAAACGCATGGCCGAGGATTTGACTGATTATTTTTCCGATCATGGTATCAAGGTTCGCTACCTTCATTCCGACATAGATACGGTGGAACGGGTAGAAATAATTCGTGACCTGCGGCTGGGCAAATTTGACGTGCTGGTGGGTATCAACCTGCTGCGCGAAGGCCTGGATATCCCGGAAGTATCGCTGGTGGCGATACTGGACGCCGACAAGGAAGGTTTTCTGCGTTCGGAGCGCTCACTGATACAAACGATAGGCCGGGCAGCACGCCATATCAATGGGACCGCGCTTCTTTACGCCGATAGAATGACTGATTCCATGCGTCGCGCAATGGATGAGACCGAGCGCCGGCGCAATAAACAGATTCGGTTCAACCAGGAACGCGGCATCACGCCGCGAAGCGTGCACAAACGCGTGAAGGACCTGATCGACGGGGTTTACAATCTTGAAACCGCGCAGCAACATCTAAAGGCCGCGCAGGTTCAGGCGCGGTATGATTCCATGAGCGAAGGACAACTGGCGAAGGAAATCAAGCGCATGGAAAAGCAAATGCTGGACGCTGCCAAAAACCTGGAGTTCGAGCAGGCGGCGCACTGCCGGGATGAATTAAAAAACTTGAAAAACAAACTGTTCGTAGGGTTTGTTGAACCTTAATCTTAGATAAGTCAGGAGAATGACAAGATAAGTCAGGGGAATGGCATTAAATAAATTAAATAAATTAAAAAAAACAGAATTAAATCATGATAATACGACTTAATA
>JAKDLC010000433.1 GCA_030453055.1 Nitrosospira sp. | reverse complement strand
GTGGCATGCTCGAAAGTAAACGTGCGAGCGATCACCGGGCGTAAACGGGAAGCCACAATGGCACGGTTCATTGCGCGGAACATGTCGGCTGAGCCGACGTTGATGCCGAGAAGACGTATCGAGCGCTGCATCAGCGGCAGAGGATCGATTTTTCCAAAACCGGAAACCAGCCCGATCAATGTCACGACACCCCCAAAGCGCACCGCCTTCAAAGAACGCTCCAACGTATGTGCGCCGCCCACTTCCACCACAATGTCGGCACCCCGTCCGCCGGTTAGATTTATCACTTCCTGGTCCCAATCCGGCGTCTTGCGGTAGTTGATGAGATAATCCGCCCCCATTGCTTTGGCCCGTTCCAGCTTCTCGTCCGTGCTTGAAGTCTGGATAACGATTGCGCTGTGCATTTTGGCAAATTGCAAAGCAAACAAACTAACACCGCCCGTGCCCAGCAGGAGCACTGTCTGCCCGGCCCGGACTCGCCCGGCTTCCACCAGCGCATGCCATGCAGTCACGCCGGCATCCGGGAGGGTTGCCGCTTCTTCGTAGCTCAAATGCGGGGGAAACGGTATAACCGCCCGTTCGGGAAGCGCCACATACTCGGCCAGCATCCCGTCGATGGGTCCTCCCAGAGAACGTTGAAAAATCTCCTGTGTCAATGGCCCGGATATCCAATCAGGAAAAAAACAACCTGCAACGCGATCCCCGGCCTGTACAGCTTTTACATTTGGTCCGACCTCAACCACATCGCCCGCGCCATCCGAAAGCGGGATGACGTGAGGCTTCACTCCAACGGGGTATTGGCCATGTGCGACGATGAAGTCGCGAAAATTCAGTGAAGTTGCGCGCACGTGAATCAACACCTCATCGGGGCCGGGTTTGGGTTTTTCAAGGTCGTTGCGCAAGATCAGCCCGCTTATGCCAACGGTGTCTCTGAGTTGACAAGCTTTCACCGGATGAACTCCTTTATATTCAGGGCCAGCAAGATGTTACAAAGGGCAGTCAACCAGCCACCGCTTGGATATGCGCACGGGCAGACTCCGCGGGACGGCCGGACAGGGTTTCCACATCATGCGTCACCGTTGCATATTCACCGGCTTCCGCAGCCGCATACATGCTCACAAGGCCTGCGACAGCAAACTCCGGCAGCCCCATGGAACGAAAATGCGCGGCGGCGTCTTCCGGTGGAGGATTCGCCGCTTTGATTTCGCGGCCTGCCATTTGGGAGATAACCGCTGCGATTTCAAAACCATCTAATGCCTCAGCGCCGGTAAGTTCGTATGTTTTGTTCTCGTGCCCCGGTTGGGTAAGAACAGCGGCAGCGGCGGCTGCAATATCCACGTGGGTAACATACGCTACCTTACCCGTAGCGCCCGGAAGCGCAAACACGCCCGTTTCCTTTGTCTGAGCAATCAGGCCATCCAGATTCGAGGCGTACTGATTATCGCGCAGGATAGTATAAGGAACGCCCGACGCCTTGAGATAAGGCTCGGTTTCGACATGGGGAATGGCCCAGGTAAACTTGCTTTCAGCGGTCGGGTTCACGAAGCTGGTATAGACGATGCGCTTCACGCCCACGCGTTTGGCCGCGTCGATGGCATTCTTGTGATGGCGAATGCGAACGTCATTCGGTCCATCGCTGGAGATGAGGAAAACCACTTCCGCCCCCGCAAAAGCGTCATTGAGACTCGCAGGATCATCGTAATCGGCTTGCACAACGGCTGCACCGCGCGATTTCCAGGCCTCGAGTTTCAAAGGGGTGCGTGCAGCGAGTCGTATCTCGGAGATCGGAACACGCTTGATCAGTTCATCGGCGACGGCTTGACCCAGCTTCCCGCTGGCGGCGGAAAT
>JAKDLC010000072.1 GCA_030453055.1 Nitrosospira sp. | reverse complement strand
GTTTTCAATCGCTGCTTGATGAAAAACTGTATCAATTTTAAATCGCTGTTGACATCTTCAAATACTATTCTCAATCGCATACCATTTCAAAGAATTTCGATAGGGAGCGACGCATGGGGCAGCTCGGCCGCATTGACCACAACACAGAGGAAGCCATCCGTCGCTTCCTCGCTTTGATTGCCACTCGCTACGATATGGTGGGTGCAATCGTCTACGGCAGCCGGGCACGGGGAACGCATCGCCCCGACAGCGATGCGGATGTCGCCGTGCTCCTGAAGGGAGAGCATCAAAGGGTTCTGACAACGATGCTGGCGATGGCGGATGTGGCCTATGACGTGTTGCTGGAAACGGGCATCAATATCTCGCCACTACCGGTGTGGATCGACGAATGGGAACACCCGGAGAACCATTCGAATCCGGCCCTGCTTCACAACATCGCCAGGGAAGGGGTCAGGCTGTGAAGGCGGGAGACTTGATAGCGAAGGCCTTGCAGGCTGCCGCGTCGGCAAAGGTGCTGCTTGATACAGGGGACGCGGATGGCGCGTGCAACCGGGTGTACTACGCCATGTTCGATGGAGTGGCGTAATGATTCATACGCCCGACTGAGCAAAATTTCCATACGAAACAAAAGACCAGCAAGGGCGCGCGTCAATTTATGAAACATCCGGGTTAACTACGCTGCGGCTTCCCTAAGAACCTCGGGTCTGCGTTCAGCGATAGCGATCAGCGTTTTGGCGGCACCGCTAGGCTGGCGTCGCCCTTGTTCCCAATCTTGCAGGGTTCGCACAGACACACCGAGCAGCTTGGCAAACTCGGTTTGCGACAGCCCGGATTTTTTCCTTGCGGATATGATGGATGACATGACAATACGGCCTTTTCTGGCCGCCATCTGGCGCACCGACTCCAGCAACTCAGCGCCGAGGTCGCGCTGTGCGTCACGTTTTTTCAGTTCTGTTTCGGTCATGGGCATGTTGTCTCCTCCTTGATCGCTTTCAATATATGTGCCGGAATATTCGCGTGCTCGTTTTTTGCATAAATCAACAGTAGCCAGACTGTTTCATCTTCAAGCATGTTGTAATAGATCACACACACCACCGCTTTTACCGATTCCTTTGCTTGAGCTGCTCCGACTCTTTCAGCTTGGTCTGAAGTAGGTAGAGCGTTTCGCTTTTCTCGTGGTAGTAGATCGCATCGAGACCTTTGTCTTGATAATCATCGACCACTGCACCCGCCGCAGCTTGTGGCGTCAGATCAAGCAGCTTGTGGAGCGCGAATGCACTGAACGCATGGGAGAGTTGCTTGGCCGCTTGCTCGACGGGCATTGCATTACCGAGCAGCGGCGGCAAGAGCGGCACGAACCGATCCGCGAGCGCCTTCTTCAGGATGGTCATGTACTGAGGTTCGAGGGCTGCCATCAGCATCTCCCTCAAACTCAAACGCGCGCGCGAGCACGTGTCTGGGCACGGGCTTCAAGCGCCGCACGCACATCTGCGTAAAGATTGACATTGGCTTGCTCACGGTCGGCGAGCACCACCGCGAGCGCATAGGGTTCCTCACCGTCGCGGCCGTTTGACCACGGGCTATCCTGACGGGTCACCACCGCAAACACCTTGTCAGAGTTCGCGAGAGCCTGTTTGAAGCTCCAACGTGAAACCTGCAGCGTGCCGTTCTTGCGCGCATCGTTGGACAGCCAGCGGCCATTGCTGCGCTCTCCCATGCCGTGCTCACGGTTGCGACGGAAGGCTTGCGTGACCTCGTCCAAGCTGCCTGCCGTGACCAGAGAGAACCACAGTTTGCTCATGCGGTAATCCAGGCGAGTAGTGCGAACGGAGGGGCTGTACGCAAGCGCAATCGTTATCTCGCGCGTCCGACGACCGCCCGCCCAGAAGCTTTCCGGCAAAGGCAGCTCAAAGACGTGGGGCTGGTCATTGCCGATCTGTTCTTCCGCGAGCATGGTGACGGTGTGATTCAGCTATCGGACCAGCGCGGAGTCGTCCACACGACCGTACCCGACGAGGCGCAAGAGTTTTTCGCGGCCGTCACTGTTTCCGTCGGGGTTCAACAGCGCCTCGCACGCTTGCGGCCAGCGGGCATGCGCGCCGATCAGTGCGCGAAGCAGGTTGGGCGTGGCGTTCGGCACTTCGGCAAGGAGTCGCGCGGCCATGTGGGCCACGGGCGGCGCAGCGTAGCTGGTGCCAATATCCTCTCGAAAGGCCGAGCCGTTGGCAAAACCACCGTTAAGCGAAACGATTCCGAGCCCGGTATGCCGGGTACGGCCGCCCGCGCGCATCAGCGCGATATTGCCTGCACACTCGATGAGGTCGGGCTTGAGCGCTCCGTTGATCGACGGACCGCCACGAGTGAGTGGAAATGGCTGCCCAGCCCGAGCAATGGGCTGATCTTCAATCGTGTTCGGATGTCGTTGGGCGTCTCGGGTCGCCTCATTCAGGGTCAATCCGCCAACGGTAAGGACGTTTAGCGCCGTAGCGGGGTCCACGAGTCGTGCGCTGTCCGCCAGCAGATAGTTCGGGTATGCCTCACGCGCATTCATAGGCAGATCAGCAGTCGTCAAGTTGCCCGTTGGCACCACGAACAAGACCCCAAGTTCACACGTCAGACGATCCAGGGTGTAGGCAAGCCCCCGTACATGCCGCCCGTCATAGACCTTGTTGAGATCGCCGTAGCTGAGATTAAAAACCCGACAGCCGTATTGTTCATGTAGCTCACGTACCGCCTCTTCAACGGCTTTTTCCACGAACTCGGTTTGGTCTTGTCCGTCGTCGTTGAACACTTTGCCGGACAGTAGTCGCAACTGGGGTACGAACTGTCCCTGCTGGATACAAGCATGAACATCTCCATACAGCGCCAGTGCACCTACAAAGGTGCCGTGCCAGTGCGGCGGATCGTCGTCCGGGCTTCGATTCGGGGCGAGGTAACCCTGAGCATCCCCAACTGCGGACGCCAGCAGTGGATGTCCCCTCGTCAATCCGGAGTCAAGGACACCAATCGCAGGAGCACCTGCGTCAGGGGGATCGACTTCAGGAAACTGATTGATATCGGTTTGCAACAGCTCAACCGCGACACCCAGACGGGGCGGCAGATCCACCGTTCTAACATCGCGATGCCGGAGCAGAAGATCCGCCTGGTTCTGATCACACCGAAGACGGACCATCACCAGCGACGGCTGTTTGATGCTGTCCAGAGACTCGATGCGCTGCTCGCGCAACCATCCCATGAACACGTCCAGCATGGCGTCGCGCCTGTCCTGTCGGTCCTGCGGCCAAAGCTCGACATCCAAAAGGAATGGACCTTGCGGTGGAAATCCCTGCTGCGCTAACGCAGTTCCGGTGCGGTCCGCAGTCGTCCAATGATCGAAGTCTTCCAGCGCATAGAGCAACTCCTTGCGCGTTACGGAGCCCTGCTGCGCCAACGTAGACAGTCTCGCCTCGACTTCATCCAACGCCTCATCAGTAGCGAAGGCGAGTACGATCTCTTTTGCCTCCTGGCTGATAATCTCGACTCCAGTAATCGCCTCAAGGTTGGGAAGCGTCTCTCCGGCATGCAGGATGATCTTGAGCAGCTTTCGCTCGTCAAACCCCCCGATGTCCGCTTCTGCAGGCTCGGAGCTGCGCATCCGCGCTGCCTGCAACAATTCACCGAGCCTCACGCCGAAAGCACGAGGATCGTCTGGTTTGAAATGTGGGCCAGGTCTCTGTCGATGCCTTTCCGTTAGGGGCGTTTCGCGCCCCAGGCGCAAATGTTCCAGGCCATAGCCTCCCGCCTCCATCCTTAGTTCTTATGGCGATATTCGCGGGAAAGCGCGGTATCGATGTGGTTTTTTTCCAAGAACTCCCGACCTGACAGGATCATTTCCTTGATCGCGCGCCGAAGCACTCGCTCGATATCGGCGTGTGACATCCCCTTGAATTGGGATGCGACGTGGCCGTCATCGGGTTCAAAATTTCGGCGGATACCGGAGAGCTTCAACGCCAGCAGACGCTTGATTTGTTCCAGATTTGGCGCCTCGAAGCAAACGGCCTCATCGAAGCGTCGCCACACCGCCTTGTCCAGCAATGTTTCATAATTCGTGGTGGCAATGAGTATGCTTTCGCCGCGATAGCCATCCATCATTTGCAGGACGGCATTCACTGAGCGCTTCAGCTCGCCATGGTCGGCGCTGTCGCCGCGATCCTTGGTCAACGCGTCGAATTCATCGAAGAGCGCGACAACGGGCTGACTTGCGACGTAGTCGAAAACCTTGCGCAAGTTGGCCGCCGTCTCGCCCAGAAAAGAAGAAATGACAGAGTCCAGCCGAACGAGAATGAGGGGCAATGCAAGGCTGTGCGCGATGACCTCGGCGGCCAGCGTCTTGCCGCAGCCGGGCGGCCCACAAAACAAGAGTTTCTGTGCAGGCTGCATTCCATAGGAGCGCAGCACATCGGCGCGGTGGTGCTCCATGAGAATTTCATCGAGTGCCGACTGCGTGATATCGGATAGGATGATGTCTTTTCCCTCCCGGACCACTGCGCGTTCTTCGAGTAGCGCCAGACCGTTGTCCTTGTTGGCCGGAAGGTTGGTTATAGCGTGCAGCTTGCGAGTACCGTGCCCGACCGTTGCCTGATCGCCGTAAAGCAGGCGCTCCAGGTCATTGGCGAGCAGATGATGATTTTTCTCTCGCTCCTCTTTGATCACAGCTTCAGAAGCTGAACGAAAGCCCGCAGTATCACCTTGCGTCCCCGACTTGATTAGTTGCCGCAGCAACTTTCCGTTGGCCATGGGTGGTTCTCCTCAAATCTTGTCATGCATCAAACGCTGCCCGGTATCCAGAATGTTGCGTGTCTCTGGTCGAGTAATCATCATATCATGCAAAAAAACTGGCGCGGAAAGACGCGCATTACCTTTCGCTCCATCATAGGAATCTGCTTTGCTCGCAAATATGTATCAAATGATCGCATTAGTGTTTCGGTACCAGGCGAAAATATATCACCGTTACCCCAAGCGCTACTGAACTTTGGTCCAATAGCGGAACCATGAGAAATCATTGTCATAACATATCCGGGGAACATCAATTTGGCGGAAGACTGCCGGTTCATTACCATTGAGCGCTTGTTTATCCTGCTAGGCCGCAGTGCTTGCCCGGCACGATCAGGCCCGGTCATTGTTTTGATATGATCACACAAGAATTTTTTAATGCCCTCGCATGGGTCCTGCCGGGCTATCATAAAGTTCACACCTTCAATTATCCTAAATCCGGTAGTTGGACGGGGTGAAGTGTGCGGTTTTTGGGGTGCAGGGCAAGGCGCAACGACGCGGAATGGTCGTTCCATTCCAAGGAGTTGCAACGCAGCCATGTACCGCAAAAACCGTGCAATTCACCCCGTAGCGGCCTCACCCGGAAGGTGAGCCTCAAATAATACGAAATATCGTTATTAATCATAACGCTGATCTATTAAATGAGCGGTCAACTACCGGATTTAGGATTATTCAAGGTCGTGTGTGAATTGGACAGGGCATGGGTATTGGATCGGCCCGTATGCATTTTCAGGGGGCTTGGCGCGATAGACATAAAGATGAAAAGACTGATACTGGCCGCTTGTCTGCTGCCACACGCGGGAGTCTACGCGCAGAATGGCATTGGGACTATTGGTTCCGCATCGCCATTTAGCATCAGCGGTTATGCAGAACCCTACTATAGCTACGCTTTTGATCAATCCCTCAATGACACAAAGCCATCGTTTATCTATAGCTACAACAAAAACGATGAAGTTGCGGTAAATCTGGCGTTTTTGAAGGCATCCTATAACACCCGCAATATTCGAGCCAACTTCGCCCTGGCCGCGGGTAGCTATGTCAATGCCAATTATTCGGCTGAACCCGGCGTGGTAAAAAATCTCTATCAGGGAAACGTCGGCATCAAACTTTCCAGAGAAAACAACCTATGGCTGGATGTGGGGGTTTTTCCTTCCCACATCGGTTTTGAAAGCCCGGTGGGCAAAGATAATTGGACATTGACCAGAAGCCTGGGAGCGGACAACACGCCCTACTTTGAATCGGGCGCCAGGGTCAGCTATACGTCAGAGAATAAGACATGGTTTGTCAGCGGATTAATCCTCAATGGATGGCAGCATATCAAGCCCGTTCCGGGGAATAGCACCCCTTCGTTCGGCACGCAGATTACCTACAGGCCTTCCCCCGGAATTACCTTGAACAGCAGCACGTTTATTGGCAATGACTATCCGGATGCGACCCGAAGAATGCGTTACTTTCATAACTTCTATGGAATTTTTCAACTGAATAGACAGCTGGCCGCATTGATTGGCTTCGACATCGGCATGGAGCAAAAACACAAGGGTTCGTCCGCGATGAATACCTGGTTTAACCCAACGGTTATTTTGAGGTACGCGCCTACGGAAAAAACCGCGATCGCAGTAAAGGCGGAATACTATGATGATAGAAATGGCGTCAGGATTGCGACGGGCACGCCACATGGTTTTAAAACATGGAGTTTTTCGGCCAATTTCGATTATTACCTCTCACCGAATATATTATGGAGGGTGGAAGCCAGAACGTTAACCCGGATGTTTCATAAATTCGCGTGATGATTGCGCAGGATTTTGTTTTGTAGGGGGATTTTGTGAGGAAGCGGCGTAGTTATTCATACGCCCGACTGAGCGAAATTCCCATACGAAACAAAAGACCAGCAAGGGCGCGCGTCAATTTATGAAGCATCCGGGTTAAGCAGCAGAGACAGAATTTTCGTCGGCCCTAATGGTGCGGCCGACAACACCAGTACCTTCATCACTACCGCGCTGGCGCTAAGTTTTTGACCGGTGCGCCGACGGGTGGATGTGATAAACAAGAAAACAGCCAAATTCACCATCGATACGCTGATAAAAATGTTGAGCAGGATTGGCAAGCCGGTGCGGCTGGCGGTGAATTGACTCGAACGATAACTTACTGGAGCGGGCTCCGCCATCACCCCAACCGCAGCAGAGATGCAATGTTCTCCTTGATTTCGTCTTCTGTCTTTCCCATCGCCTGCAAAAGGCCGATATAGTTTTCTCTAACGGTGCGCGAGCTCGGATGTTCCGTGCCAAGGCCTCTGAAAAAGACATATAGCGCCCGGCGCATGAGCGGCTCGGCATCGGCCAGGCGGTTGGTAGCCTTGAGCAGTTGCGCCAGGTTGTTGAGGTCACGGGCGACCTTGGGGTGATCCGCCCCGAAGCTGGCCTCGTTAATGGCGAGCGCCCGGCGCATGAGCGGCTCGGCCTCGGCGTATTGGGCCTTCACCAGGAGTAATGATCCGGCGTCGTTGAGTAGCCGGGCGGTGGGATCCGAGAATCCGGCCGCATGGGCGTGCGTGGTAACTGCCTGGACGTGGAGCACAAGGGGGATGAGGACGGGCCAGGTGCGCACATCCTGGGGATCGCCCGCGAAAGCGCTGTCGAGCCATCGCAGCGCTTCCACCAAGGCGGTGTGGGCCGGATCGTCGCGTTGACTGCGGCGGGTGACCTCTTGCACCAGCCGGTGGACGCTGAAACTGGGAGTATCGGCAGCGCGGGTGACGAGGGAATAAGACTCCAGCTCGATCATGGCATCCAAGGGATCACCCTCGTTGGCATCGAATCCCGCCACCTCCAGCAGGGATTCGGGAATCGGCTCCGGCGCCAGCCAGGCGAGGCGCCGCAGCAGCCACCGTGCGGGTTCACCGAGGCGGTCGAAGGAGGTCTGCCAGGTGATAGCCACAGATGCGGGGTACTGCATGAGGCGCGGGTCAAACCAATCCAGTACCTTGTCCCGCTGGCTTTGCCATTCATTGAGGTAGCCGGCGAAGCTGAGGCGGCGCGTGGCAATATAGGCAGCGGCCTGCTCCAGTGCCAAGGCGAGGCGGCCGAGTTCTTCAGCCAGGGTTCGCGCGGCGGCGGGGTCTTCGGACTGACTGCGGCGTTTGCCTTCAGTGCTTGCCAGCAGGAAATCGGCGGCGGCCTCGGCTGACAGTACGTCGAGCGTGAGTGCGGCGATGCCGATACTCCAATTGCGGAGCCGGCTGGTGAGCAGGACATGCCCGCCGGTCAGCCGGGACAGCAGGGCTTCAGCCGCTGCGGCGCCTTCTTCGGAATCGATGTTATCAAGGATGAGCAGCCAACCGGGGTGCTGTCGCAGCCATGTCACCACCGCGTCGCGCTGCCGGGCTTCGTCCATCTCGCTTTGCTCGGGAAGATCCAGAATGGCGTGGCCGGATAGGGCCGCCAGGTTGCGGTGCAGTGCCTCGGGGCTGCCGGCGGTGACGAACAACATCGCCGTGTATTCGCCGGCGCGCCGCCAGGCGTATTCCAATGCCAGGCGCGTCTTTCCCACTCCGCCCAGGCCGTTGAGCACGCGCGTGACGATGGGCGCGGCGGATATCTCGGGAACGGAACCGAAGCTGCGGCTCAGGTTATCGAGTGCCGTCTCGCGGCCCTTGAAAAGATCGCCGATACTTAAGTAGTTCTCATCCAGAAACCCCCGAATATTTACTGATTGAGTATTCCCAACATTC
>JAKDLC010000071.1 GCA_030453055.1 Nitrosospira sp. | reverse complement strand
TCAAATAATACGAAATATTGTTATTAATCATAACACTGGTCTATTAAATGAGCGGTCAACTGCCGGATTTAGGTTTATACCAAAATCATTTCAGAAAGGCCTTTGCCACCGGGCACCATCGGGAAAACGTTCTCGGTCTGATCGGTAATGAAATCCATGAATACCAGCCGGTCCTTGAGTTTGAACGCTTCCTTTAACGCGCCTTCGACATCGCCGGGCTGTTCGATTTTCATGCCGACATGGCCATAACTCTCGGCCAATTTGACGAAATCCGGCAGCGCGTCCATATAGGATTCAGCGTAACGATTACCATGGAAGTATTCCTGCCACTGCCGCACCATTCCCATGTAGCGATTGTTCAGATTGACAATCTTGAGCGGCAGGTTATATTGCTTGCAGGTGGACAGCTCCTGTATACACATCTGAATGCTGGCCTCGCCGGTGACGCAGGCCACCGCACCCTTGGGATTGGCGAATTGCACACCCATCGCCGCAGGGAGGCCGAAGCCCATGGTTCCCAAGCCACCGGAGTTGATCCATCGCCGCGGCATGTCGAATTTATAGAATTGCGCGGCCCACATCTGATGTTGACCGACATCCGAGGTAATGAAAGCATTTCCCCTCGTTACTGCGTAGAGCTTTTCAATCACCATTTGCGGCTTGATGATCGGACTCGCGCGGTCGTACTTGAGACAATCGCGCGCGCGCCACGAATCGATCTGCGTCCACCAGGCATCAATGGCGGTCCGATCAGGTTTTTCCCTGCTGATCTTGAGTAGTTTAATGAGGTCGTCCAATACGTCCGGAACGCTGCCAACAATGGGAACATCCACCTTGACGCGCTTTGAAATGGACGACGGATCGATATCTATGTGTATGATCTTGCGATCTTCGTTGAAAAAATGCTTGGGGTTGCCGATTACGCGGTCGTCGAAACGGGCGCCAACGGCTATCAGCACATCGCAATGCTGCATCGCCATATTGGCTTCGTACGTACCGTGCATTCCCAGCATTCCGACAAACTGCTTGTCGGTGGCGGGATAGCCGCCCAATCCCATCAATGTATTGGTGCAGGGAAAACCCAGCATTCGTACCAGATCGGCCAATCGTGCGGCGGCGTCGCTCAGAATTACGCCGCCACCCGTGTAAATCATCGGGCGCCTGGCTCCCAGCATTAGCTGTACCGCTTTTTTAATCTGTCCGGAATGACCCCTGGTGACTGGATTGTAGGAACGCATGCTGACGCTTTCCGGGTAGGAAAATGCTGTTTTCTGTTGACTCACGTCCTTCGGAATATCCACCAGCACCGGGCCGGGGCGGCCGGTTGCGGCGATGTAGAACGCCTTTTTGATGGTGCCGGCAAGCTCGGTGATATCTTTCACCAGAAAGTTATGCTTGACGCAAGGACGCGTGATGCCCACTGTGTCCACTTCCTGGAATGCATCCAGCCCGATGGCGTAAGTCGGCACCTGCCCGCTAATGATGACCAGAGGGACGGAATCCATATAGGCAGTGGCGATACCGGTGACGGCATTCGTCACGCCGGGGCCGGATGTTACCAATGCCACCCCCACCTTGTTACTGGAGCGCGCGTAGCCGTCCGCCGCATGCACCGCCGCTTGCTCATGGCGCACCAGGACGTGCTTGACCTTGTCCTGCTTGAACAACTCGTCGTAAATGTACAGCACGGCGCCGCCGGGGTAGCCGAAAAGATAATCCACCCCTTCTTTCTGCAAACAACGCACTGTAATTTCAGCGCCGGTTAATTCCGTGCTCATGCTTTATCGAACCCGAATCTGGCGATTGACCACTCATTTTTTAATTTAGCGTTATGATCCATCAGAATTTTTTGCATCACTTGACCTTCACCGTTTTGATGATTTCCACCCTGTCCAACTGCCGGATTCAGGTTGAATCCCAATATTGAATACCGGCAAGAATGACGAATAAAACGCTGAACAGTAACGGTTAGCCAATCTTTGGTCAACCCGTAAGCCATTGTAAGCCATTCAGTCTCATACCTTTCGATGCGGGCAAGCCGGCTTGGTGCAATCCGCGTAAAGCGATAACGAGTGCTCGTGTATGGCAAAGCCCCGATCCTTGGCGATTTTTATTTGACGCTTCTCGATTTCGGCGTCGTAAAATTCTTCCACCCGGCCGCATTGCAGGCATACCAGATGGTCGTGGTGGGTGCTGCTCGCAAGCTCGAACACCGCCTTGCCCCCTTCGAAATGATGGCGCTCGAGCAATCCCGCCTGTTCGAACTGCGTCAGTACCCGATAGACAGTGGCGAGACCGATATCCTCGCCTTCACCGATCAGCGTCCTGTAAACGTCCTCTGCCGACAAGTGCCGCACTGGACTGTTTTCGAACAGGCCCAGTATTCTAAGTCGCGGCAGCGTGGCCTTTAAGCCCATGGTTTTAAGATCGTTCGGTTTGCTCATAGGCCTGCCCATCCGGTAAGTTATTTGCTGTATCATATAACGTTAAGTTTGCTTTGGAAACACACGCTGCCGCGATGCGCGCGAAAATCCCCACGTTGCTTGTTTTGCTACTGCTCGCCGGATGTTCGTCTGTTCCCTCTCTGTTCTACAGAATCGAGATCCAACAGGGTAATGTTATTACGCAGGAACTGGTGGATAAGCTAAAGCCCGGCATGACCAAGGCGCAGGTGCGGTTCGTGCTGGGTTCCCCAATGATTAGCGACGCTTTTCACCCCAATCGTTGGGATTACGTATATCGTCTTGAGCAAGAAGGCGTGTTGGTCGAACAACGTCAGTTGACAGTGTTTTTCAATGACGACAAATTGGTGCGCATCGATGGTAGTTTCCCACCTTCGATCGCCTTTGCTCCATCTCAGCCGGCTGAGCCGACAGGTCTCGCTATTAAGGAAGAAAGCGGTGTTCCGGCTTCGAGCGGTACCTCGGTGTTACCGGAATCAGGCATGACCAGCTTGAGACAAACACCATTACAGGCTACGGCTCTGCCTCAGCCGGTTGAGCCGGTTGAGCCCGTCAAGCCTGTAATCAAAGAAGCAAGCGGGATGCCCGCGTCGAGCGGTATGCCGCCGGCTTCGAGCAGCGTTTCGGCGTCCGCCGGTGTTCCGGGTGACGTTCCGGCGGTGAGCAAGACGCCGATTTCACGGGAATCAGGCGCCGCAGACGCCAGACGGCTGCCATCGCGGGCTGCGGACGCAGGCGGTAAAGGGGCGGAGCAACCGAAGGAGTAGGGAGTTACTGTCCGGGCTGAAAAACTAAAATATCATGACATTGAATATCGCCATTGCCGGAAGTGCGGGCCGCATGGGACGCGCTTTGCTGGAAGCTGTCGCGCAGGCGCCGGATATGCGGTTATCCGCCGCGCTGGAGCGTGCCGGGAGTCCTTACCTCAACAAGGACGCCGGCGAGTTGATCGGTGCGCCTTGCGGGGTCGACATTACGGTCGATGTCGTCGCCGCACTTTCCGGGAGCGATGTGCTGGTCGATTTCACCCGCCCTGAGGGAACGCTCGCACATCTTGCGGTATGCCGCGCAAAAAATGTGAAAATGGTGATCGGTACCACCGGCTTTTCAGCGAAACAAAAAGAAGAACTCGAGGCGGCGTCAAAAGACGTCGCCATCGTATTTGCACCCAACATGAGCGTGGGCGTGAACGTTACGCTCAAGCTGCTGGAAATGGCGGCCATGGTGCTGAACGAGGGTTACGACATCGAAATCGTCGAGGCGCACCATCGCCACAAGCTGGACGCACCGTCCGGCACTGCGCTACGCATGGGGGAGGTCGTGGCGAGAGCACTCGGCAGAAATCTTTCGGAAGTCGCCGTTTACGGCCGTGAGGGCGACACAGGTGAGCGAGCGCCCGCCACCATTGGGTTTGCCACCGTACGCGGCGGGGATATCGTTGGCGATCACACCGTAATGTTTGCCGGTACCGGCGAGCGCCTCGAAATTTCACATAAGGCCGGTAGTCGGGCGACTTTTGCCGAGGGTGCGCTGCGCGCTACCCGCTTTCTTACTGACAAACAGAGCGGCTTGTTCGATATGCAGGATGTACTCGGGTTGCGTTAGCCCGCTCGTCGGAGCGGCAACATTTTCGACCTTGAACTGACAAGTAAATTACATAGCGTCTTCGGGTAGACCGCACTGGCTTGGCTTCATTGAAGCATGCGCCTTTTGGACGTATAATCTCAAGTTCGCGGAAACGGGGCGGGCGGTAGCTTGCCCCGTTTTCTACGCCTAATCAGCATTCCTGGAGCTTCCCGTGTCACAACGCCCCCATGCCGTTCTCGCGCTCGCCGACGGTACCATTTTTCGCGGCATATCCATCGGTGCGGAAGGGGTCAGTACTGGTGAGGTGGTATTCAATACCGCCATGACCGGTTACCAGGAAATTCTTACTGATCCATCCTATTGCCGCCAGATAGTCACGCTTACTTATCCGCACATTGGCAATACGGGCGCCAACCCGGATGATGTCGAATCCGGCAGGATTGATCGAGTATATGCGGCGGGGCTGGTGATTCGGGACTTGCCCGTGACTTCCAGCAGTTGGCGACAGACCCAAACCTTGCCGGAATATCTCAAACAGCAGAATATCGTGGCGATTTCGGATATCGACACCCGGAAGCTCACCCGCATCCTGCGGGAAAAGGGTGCGCAAGCCGGCTGTCTAACGGCGGGCGTCCTTGATGAAGCCGAGGCGCTGAAACACGCCAGAGAATTCCCGGGATTGATCGGATTGGATCTCGCCAAAGTGGTGAGCTGCGATCGGCCTTATGAATGGAGCGAAGGGGAATGGGGCCTGGGGCGCGACTATCAAGTCCAGGAAAATCCTCGTTTTCATGTTGTTGCATTGGATTTTGGAATCAAGCGCAACATACTTCGCAAGCTGGCGCAGCGTGGCTGCAGGATTACGGTATTCCCTGCGCAAACATCCGCGGACCAGATTCTGGCGTTGCAACCCAACGGGGTGTTTCTCTCCAATGGTCCGGGCGACCCGGAGCCTTGCGATTACGCCATTGCCGCAACCAGAAAATTGCTTGAAAACGAAATACCGATTTTCGGTGTTTGCATGGGACATCAATTGCTGGGACTGGCCAGTGGCGCCAAAACCATAAAGATGAAGTTCGGTCATCACGGCGCCAACCATCCGGTGCAGGATCTTGCCACCGGCAGGGTGGTAATTTCCAGCCAGAACCACGGTTTTGCCGTGGATATCGATACGCTGCCGAATAATGCGCGAGTCACGCACTTGTCGCTGTTTGACGGCAGCCTGCAAGGATTCGAGTTGACCGGTCAGCGTGCATTCTGCTTTCAGGGACACCCCGAAGGAAGTCCGGGGCCTCACGATCTGGATTATTTATTCGACAAATTCATCGGATTGATGGAGGAGAAAAAATGAAACGTAAAAGTGACGGGCCGCCTTGCCGCTTTAAAACTCATCGCGTCTATGCCTAAACGCACCGATATAAAATCCATTCTCATCATTGGCGCCGGGCCCATCATCATCGGCCAGGCGTGCGAATTCGATTATTCCGGTGCGCAAGCGTGCAAGGCGCTTCGCGAAGAGGGTTATCGCGTCATCCTGGTGAACTCGAACCCCGCCACCATCATGACCGATCCCGAAATGGCCGATGCTACTTATATCGAACCGATTATCTGGTCCATGCTGGAAAAAATCATTGCCGTAGAACGCCCGGACGCACTACTGCCAACGATGGGCGGACAGACCGCGTTGAATTGCGCTCTGGATCTGGCAAAGAACGGTGTGCTGAAAAAATATGGCGTCGAATTGATCGGCGCCTCGCGGGAGGCTATCGACAAGGCCGAGGACCGGGAGAAATTCAAGCAGGCCATGAGCAGAATCGGGCTGGGTTCGGCGCGTTCGGCCATAGCGCACAGCTTGGAGGAAGCGCTGCAAGTACAGGCGATGGTAGCCTACCCCACCATCATCCGTCCGTCGTTTACCATGGGCGGCAGCGGCGGCGGCATCGCCTACAACCGGGAGGAATTCCTCGGTATCTGTGAGCGCGGGCTGGAAGCTTCGCCTACCAGGGAATTGCTGATCGAGGAATCCGTCATAGGCTGGAAAGAATTCGAGATGGAAGTCATACGGGACAAGCAAGACAATTGCATTGTCGTGTGCACCATCGAAAACCTTGACCCGATGGGCGTCCATACGGGTGATTCCATCACGGTCGCGCCGGCGCAAACGCTGACGGATAAGGAATATCAAATGATGCGCAACGCATCGATAGCAGTGTTGCGCGAGATCGGCGTGGAAACGGGTGGTTCCAACGTCCAGTTTGCCATCAACCCGCAGGATGGCCGTATGCTGGTTATCGAAATGAATCCGCGAGTGTCGCGGTCCTCCGCCCTGGCTTCGAAAGCAACCGGGTTTCCCATCGCCAGGGTAGCGGCCAAGCTCGCGGTCGGTTATACGCTGGATGAACTACGGAACGAGATTACCGGCGGGGCAATGCCGGCTTCATTCGAACCCACGATAGATTATGTGGTCACTAAAGTACCGCGTTTCGCTTTCGAGAAATTTCCTCAGGCTAACGACCGGCTTACCACCCAGATGAAGTCGGTGGGCGAAGTCATGGCGATTGGGCGCACATTTCAGGAATCTTTGCAAAAGGCCTTGCGTGGACTGGAAATCGGCGTCGATGGTCTGGACGAGAAAACATCCGATATTGAAATTATCGAAACCGAATTGAGCGATCCCGGCCCGGAGCGAATCTGGTATGTTGCCGACGCATTTCGTTGCGGCATGAATCTCGATGAAATCAGTAAGCTTACACACATCGATCCGTGGTTTCTGGCGCAGATCGAGGATTTGGTGAAACAGGAACGGTCTCTTGCCGGCAGAACTCCGGATAGGCTTGATCTGCACGCGTTGCGTAAATTGAAACGCAGCGGTTTCTCCGACCGGCGTCTGGCCACGCTGATGAACACGACCCAGGCGATAGTACGTACCAGGCGTCATCAACTCAACCTGCGTCCGGTATACAAGCGGGTCGATACCTGCGCCGCTGAATTCGCTACCCATACGGCTTACTTGTACTCCACTTACGAGGAGGAATGCGAAGCGCTCCCCGGCACCAGAAAAAAAATCATGGTGCTGGGAGGCGGACCCAATCGCATCGGACAGGGCATCGAGTTTGACTACTGCTGTGTCCATGCGGCGTTGGCTTTACGTGAGGATGGTTTCGAGACCATCATGGTCAACTGTAATCCTGAAACGGTGTCGACCGATTACGACACTTCCGACCGGCTGTATTTTGAGCCGCTGACACTGGAGGATGTGCTCGAAATCGTCGCGGTGGAGAAGCCGGTGGGCGTGATTGTGCAATATGGCGGGCAGACGCCACTGAAACTTGCGCGAGATCTGGAGGCAAACGGGGTACCCATCATTGGCACCAGTCCCGACATGATCGACTGTGCCGAAGATCGCGAACGTTTTCAGAAAATGCTGCATCGGCTTGGGTTGAAACAACCGCTGAATCGTACCGCGCGCAATCCGGAAGCCGCTCTCGCCGCCGCTAACGAAATCGGATATCCGCTTGTAGTGCGTCCCAGCTATGTATTGGGAGGCCGCGCCATGGAAATCATCCATGAGCAAGTCTATCTGGAACGTTACATGCGCGAGGCGGTGAAAGTTTCACACGATTCGCCGGTGCTGCTGGATCATTTTCTCAATGACGCCATTGAAGTGGATGTGGATGCGATTTGCGATGGAAAGGCTGTACTGATTGGCGGTATCATGGAACACATCGAGCAGGCCGGCGTGCACTCGGGCGACTCGGCCTGTTCGTTGCCGCCTTTCAGCCTGTCGTCTGCCCTGCAGGATGAGTTGCGCCGCCAGACTTCCGCAATGGCGCACGCCCTCAAAGTGGTGGGATTGATGAATGTGCAATTCGCCATTCAGGGGGAGACCGTATACGTGCTGGAAGTCAACCCCAGGGCGTCGCGTACCGTGCCTTTCGTATCCAAAGCCACCGGATTGCAATTGGCGAAAATTGCCGCGCGCTGTATGACCGGAATGACGCTCGCCTGTCAGGGTGTGATCAGAGAGCCCAGTCCTCTTCATTATTCGGTCAAGGAAGCCGTGTTTCCGTTTATCAAATTTCCCGGTGTGGATACGATACTCGGGCCCGAAATGAAATCCACCGGCGAAGTAATGGGCGTGGGATATACTTTCGCGGAAGCGTTTGTCAAATCGCAGTTGGCCGCCGGCGTAAAGTTACCCGACGCCGGCAAGGTCTTCATTAGCGTGCGTCGGTCGGATAAACCCCGGGCGGTGGAAATCGCCCGCAATCTTGCAGAACTGGGATTCACCCTTTATGCTACTCGCGGTACCGCTACCGCGCTGATCGACGCGGGGCTGACAGTAATGACGGTAAACAAAATGGCGGAAGGGCGCCCCCATATCGTAGACATGATAAAAAACGGAGAAATGGATTTAATTATCAATACAGTGGGAGATAAGCGCAGCGCGATTCAGGATTCTTATTCGATCCGCCACGCGGCGTTGCAGGCAAGG
>JAKDLC010000432.1 GCA_030453055.1 Nitrosospira sp. | reverse complement strand
GCCTCCACTTCAAGACGATCGGTACAGGTGAATGCCGCATGATCGAAGGTGGCGGCTACATGGGTAACGCGCACTTCGTCCGGAGATGTCTGGCTCAGGTGGAGAACGCATTGATCACCGGCGTAAAGCCAGTACCCAAAGCCTCCAAGATCTGGCCGCCGGCCCTGTTCGAGACCCACTATGTCGCAATAGAACGCTTTGAGCTCATCCATGAGTTCACGCGGAGCGCGCAGATTGTAATGATTGAAGCCAATCGTGGTCATATGGGTTCCCTGTGGGGTTGGCACAGCTCGCCTTTTTTCCTCAGACCGCCAGGATGGCCAAGTCCTTCCTCATTCCTTTGCGCCGCTGTTTTTCAATAATTCGGCAACGTCATCATAATTCCTGGCCAAGGCCCATTTCAGCGCGGTTCCGCCCGATTCATTCCTGATGTTGGGGTCCGCGCCATTCTTCAGGAGTACCTTGACGGCGTCGGAATGATTGCCTCGCGCCGCCATCATCAATGCCGTCGTTCCATTTTCGGAAGTAGCATCGATCTGTACGCCTCCGCCCAATAATAATTCTACGATATTCGCATGGCCGTTGGTCGCGGCATAAATCAGGGGATTCCAGCCGTTATGGTTGATTTCCGCTCCCTTGACATAAAGCTTCTCGACAATATCGCGAAGGCCATTGTAGCTGGCAAGCATAATGGCGGTTTCACCGAACTTGTTGCGCAGATTGAGCTTGGCGCCGGCATCTATCAGAACGTCGGCGAGCTTGGTATTGTTGTGCCGGATGGCGACCATCAGAAGCGTGTTTCCGCCCTCATCGGGCGTGTTGGGATCGGCGCCCTTGGCCAGCAGGTCGGTTACATCCGGGATATTGTTATCTTCCACCGCCCAGCGTAAATCTTCATAGACGCCTGCTACAGCGATCGGCAGTTGGCACAAAGTGACGACAAGCAACAAGCAAGCCGCAAAAAAGGATTTTCTTGACAGGTTCATTATTCAGGCAGCCTTGAAAAGGTTGAAAAAGTTGCCGGTAGTGGCCGCAGCCACTTCATTCACGGTGATACCGCGCAATACCGCTATTTCTTCGGCGACGTATCGCACAAACGCTGGCTGATTGATTTTGCCGCGATGAGGAACAGGGGCAAGATAAGGCGAATCGGTTTCTATCAGCATCCTCTCCAGTTTGATTTTTTTGACCACGTCCCTGAGAGCATCTGCCTTCTTGAAAGTGACGATACCGGAAAAAGAAATATAGAAATTCATTTCCATCGCTTGCTGCGCGACTTCCCAGCTTTCCGTAAAGCAATGCATCACCCCGCCGACGCTGTCCGCGCCCTCCTCCGCCATGATGCGCAGCGTATCCTCCGCCGCTTCGCGCGTATGTATGATGAGCGGCTTGCCGCATCGTCGGGCGGCGCGGATGTGCTGGCGGAAGCGCTCCCGCTGCCATTCCAGGTCGCCTGTGAGGCGAAAGTAATCCAGACCCGTTTCGCCGATGGCGATGATTCTGGGATGGTCGGCCAGACTTGCCAGTTGCGCCGCCTGCGGCTCGGTCAGATTTTCATAATCGGGATGGACGCCGACGGAGGCGAACAAGTTGGAGTGGGTTTCCGCCAGCGCAAGCACTCGGGGAAAATCTTCCAGATTAACGCTCACGCAAAGGGCATGGCTGACATCATTGTCGCGCATTCCCGCAAGCAGCTCGTCGAGGTTGCTCGCAAGATCGGGAAAGTCGAGATGACAGTGGGAATCAACTAACATGGCTGAAAATTAACAGGTGTCGCAAGTTTTGCTAACCCCAATTTAGTGTAGTGAGTCAGAGATATCGTTACTTAAAAATGACTGGATTGCCGCCATA
>JAKDLC010000431.1 GCA_030453055.1 Nitrosospira sp. | reverse complement strand
AAAAAGCGGCGAAATATGGACCGGCCAGACGCTTTTGCAGCCGATTTCCTTCAAGTCCGACAGGCTGCTAGAGGCTGCCGTGATGTCGATGAGGAGCCGGCCAGTTCAGCCAACCGGGAGTAAATCGGGGAAGTCAGTCCGCAAAAAAGGTTTTCGGAGTATGGGCAAGAAAGGCAATAAGAAAAAGGGAAGCGAACCGCTACCCGAGATATCCAGGAAAGACTATAAGGATACGCTCTACAAACTTCAGGTTGAGCTCGTCAAGCTGCAACGGCATCTCATCAAGTGCGGCGACAAGATCCTGATCATTTTCGAAGGCCGGGATGCAGCCGGAAAAGACGGCACGATCAAGCGCATCATCGAGCATCTGAGCCCCCGCGAAACGCGTGTCGTCGCCCTGGGCAAACCCTCGGACCAGGACCGCAGCTCATGGTATTTCCAGCGTTATGTTTCCTATCTGCCATCCGCCCAGGAGCTGGTATTATTTAACCGCAGTTGGTACAACCGGGCGGGAGTAGAACCGGTAATGGGCTTTTGCACGCACGCGGAGTATGAAGAATTCATAAGCTCGGTGCCGGAATTCGAGCATATGCTGGTGCGTTCCGGTATTAAGCTCTTGAAGTATTACCTCGACATCAGCAAATCCGAACAGGCGGAGCGGCTGGATGATCGCAAGAAGGACCCTCTCTCGCAATGGAAAATAAGCGCGCTCGACGCGTTTGCGCTCAAGAAGTGGAAAGAATATGGCCTGGCGCGCGACAAGATGCTGGCGCACACGCATAACCCCGTCGCGCCATGGACAATCGTACATGCCGATGACAAGCAACTGGCGCGCATTCATGTCATCAAGGATCTTCTCAGCCGCGTCGATTATGAAGATAAGAACGAGCGACTGCCCCTGCCCGACAAACGCGTCGTAACGCCATTCGACATCTCCTTTATCGAAGAAGGCCGGCTGGCGTCGTAAGGTGACGGTTTCCGGCTAACCGGATGGAGAGAAAAATGTTTCTATCATGCAATCGTAAAGTACCGGGTGTAACCGCTTTGTTGGTCGCACTGGTTAGCGCTGCCGGCGTTGCGGACGCTGAGCCGATCATAAAAATCGATGGTTCCAGCACCATGTATCCCATCACTGAAGCAGTGGCGAAAAAATTCGAGATAGCCAAAAAAGACGCAGTCAAAGTAACGGTTGGCGTCTCCGGTACCGGTGGCGGCTTCGCGAAATTCTGTCGCGGCGAAATAGACATCGCCAATGCGTCCCGGCCCATTTCGAGAAAAGAAATGAAGCTCTGCAATAAGGCGGGCATTCAGTATGTTGAATTGCCGGTGGCGTTTGATCCCATAACGGTAGTGGTGAATCCGGAGAATGACTGGGTCAAAACCATGACAGTCGCTGAACTGAAGAAAATGTGGGGACCAGCCGCACAGGGTAAAATCACCAAATGGAATCAGGTGAACCCGGCATGGCCTGATGAGACATTCCATCTCTACGGCGCTGGCGCCGATTCCGGCACTTTTGATTACTTTACCCGAGCCATCGTAGGGAAAGCGAAGTCCAGCCGTGGTGATTTTACGGCTTCCGAAGATGACAACGTATTGGTACAGGGGGTGGCGAGCGACAAGAACGCGCTGGGATTCTTTGGTTTCGGATATTACAAACAGAATGAAGACAAAGTCAGAGCTGTGGCCATAGATAATGGGAGAGGCGAAGGAATCATTCCATCCGTCGAATCGGTGGAAGATGAAACCTATCAGCCCTTATCCCGCCCTATTTTTATTTACGTGAACATGAAGGCGGCAGAGAAGCCTGAAATCAAGGAGTTTGTTGCGTTCTATATGAAAAACGCATCCGCCTCGGTGA
>JAKDLC010000430.1 GCA_030453055.1 Nitrosospira sp. | reverse complement strand
AGCGCCGCGATGCTCGGGAGCAAACCGCCCTGATAACGAAACCAGGTTTTTTCGATACGATCGATCATTGCTCGGCCTCCTTTCGCAGCGCCCGCTTATAGATACCCCCAGACAGATACCCCAGACTCCACGGATACCCACGCGCGTGTCCCTCTATCCGTGTTGTAATCATACATGTAAAATTACACGTAAAAAAGCTATGATCACGGTCATTAGTAACCGCAAATCCCGCAAAGTTCAAGGATGGAGAATGAAAAAATGAACAAACCCGACAGTTTTTGCAGGTCGGATTAGCGCAGCGTAATCCGACAATATTGCTTCAGAAAACCGAAAACGGTGGTCCCCCTATTTCCCTCAAATCAAATGGATAGAAACCTGAATGAGTAAACCTGACAGACACACGAATGCAAGACGCCGTCAATTCATTCAACGGCTCAACAGCACGGATCAGTACTGGATGGATGTTCTGGGAGACAAGTTATTCCACGATTTGAACTACTATGACCTTTTTACCCAGATGTGGCTGCGCCTCAATGGCGCTCCTCGCGACATCTTTTACAAGTCCGAACTCTATCGGCTCATGCCCAACATCAGTCAGCGCACCGCCGTCAAATACGTTCAGATCGCCATCGATCATGGCTTGCTCATCGAGCATATAGATCCGGCGGATCTCCGCTCCAAACGCATTACGATGTCCACCGATCTCAAGCGTAAAATCGAGTTGTTCCTGGATTATTCCATTTCGGTATTCGAACCCCTGCCCGCTCCGGCAGCCGCGTAGGGTGCAATAAGCGAAGCGCATTGCACCGCATGTCCGCAACATCAGCGCGTAACCAGGGTAAGATGTAGCATGCTCGCTTTACGCGCATTGCTCGTGTGCTACGCCAAAGCCGCCCGCAGATCGGCCACGGTCGCCATCAGCGTCATGGGTTCAAGCGGAGACGGATCAAGACCAAGATTCAGGTAGAAAGCATTGGCTTCTTCCGACAAGGCATGTACCAGCAAGCCACGAATGCCGATTGCTTCGGCCGCGTGAATGACCCGCCGTACCGCGTCCTGAAACATGGCGCGTCCCAATCCCTGGCGTTGGCGGGAACGGGTGATGGCCAGGCGCGCCAGCACAACGACCGGCACCGGATCAGGCATGTTGCGCCGGAAACGTCCCGATGCCGCCGCCGGCGCAACCGCGCTTGAGGCGAGCGCATAATACGCAATAACCCGCCTATCCTCCTCGCACGTGACAAAAGTACGTGTCGCGCCACTGGCCTGATTCTGCGCCGCGCGCCGCTTCAACCAGTCATCAAGCGACGCAACGCCGGAGTCAAACGTCTCGATCTGGTGATGAAGCGCCAGCGGTTCGGGAACAGTCAGCATCGGCGCTGAATCCCGACATCAGGGCACCCAGGGAGCGGGCGCCCGCATAGTGCGGCGCAGCCGCTCATTCGGTTGTGCCGGTGCGTCCAGCCGTGCCAGAAACTCGGCATAAGCTTCCGCGCCGACGGACAGAATAGCGCGGTCAAGCAACGCATCCTCAGCCGCGCGGCGGGCGGCGCCCAGGATAAAATCTGTCCGCGTTTTGCCGGTCGATAGGGCCGCGAGATCAATCAGGTTGCGTTCCGCTGCCGGAATACGAAGGTTCAAGGTGTCGCGGCGCGGTTGGGAAGACCTGGCGAACACGGCTTTGGCGGTTTTCATGGGTGGTTCCTGTTTGATATTCCACCACCATAGCACAATGTAACGTCCATGTCATTACATGGTCTTGGCGGGTAGCGAGCAAACAACTTGTTTGGACAAGCAATCATGCCTGGTCTGATAGACAGCGCAGCTGGCTACAGTAAGGCGTAGGTCGCAATTCGCAGTTTGGCAGAAAACCGGAGACGTGA
>JAKDLC010000429.1 GCA_030453055.1 Nitrosospira sp. | reverse complement strand
AGTCGGGCGTATGAATCACTACGCCACTCCCTCACAAAATCCCCCTACAAAACAATATCCTGCGCAATCATTATGCGAATTTATGAAACATCCGGGTTAGCGATTAATTTACTACTAACCTATTCATTGGCATATCAATATGGATGATCCTCCCAAACCTGGCTGGCTCGAACGCGTCGGCGCTATGGTCCTGCGTGAGCCGGGAGACCGCGAGCAACTGATAGCACTTCTGCATTCCGCATTTGAGCGCAATCTGTTCGATTCGGACGCATTGAGCATGATCGAAGGAGTGATACAGGTATCCGAAATGCAGGCACGCGATATCATGGTGCCGCGTTCGCAAATGAATGTAATCGACATCAGTGAACCGCCGGATAAGTTCATCCCGATGATTATCGAAACCGCACACTCGCGCTTTCCCGTCATCGAAAATGATAAAAACAACGTCATCGGCATTTTGCTGGCAAAAGATTTGCTGCGCTACTACGGCGAAAAGGAGCAATTCAACGTGCGGGAGATGTTGCGACCGGTGGTATTTATCCCCGAATCCAAACGACTCAATGTGTTACTTAAGGATTTTCGCAGTAACCGTAATCATATAGCCGTTGTGGTGGATGAATACGGCGGGGTGGCGGGCTTGGTGACCATTGAAGACGTGTTGGAGCAAATCGTCGGCGAGATTGAGGATGAACACGATTTCGACGAGGTCGAAGACAACGTTGTGCAAGACCTGAATGGTCACTATCGCGTCAAAGCCGCTACCGAAATTGAGGATTTTAACGCAAGGCTTGGCGCAGAATTAAGTGATGTGGACTACGACACCATCGGTGGCCTGGTGCTGAACAAATTCGGGCGGTTACCCAAACGTGGCGAGTCGATCGCCGCCGACGGCTTCAAATTCATCGTGCTGCGCGCCGACAGTCGCAGATTGTATACGCTGCTGGTTGAAACAAGCAGGGATGGGAGTCGGGAAGGAGAAGCACCGGAACAATTGGAAAATGAGGGCAATGCTCGGCTGAGTACCGGGCTCGGGCATCATCGACGCTGATATGCTGTGCTGCCGGGCAGCGCATCGTGAAGTCCTCCGAAAAATTTGTTGGATTGATGAATGGTTCAGACTGTGAACGACGCGTATTTCCGGCATGCGGCTCAAGAAGCGGCTGCTGAAACGCCAGTGGTGGAGGTGCTGATCGAGGTTCCGCGAGGCAGCTTTCTCAAGCGCGGATCCACCGGTAACGTCGATTTTGTGTCGCCCTTGCCCTGCCCTTTCAACTACGGCTCCATACCGGCTTACCTGGGCCTTGAAGGTGACCTGCTGGACGCGCTGGTACTCGGTCCGCGCTTACCGTTCGGCACGCTGGTACGGGTCAAGGCCTGGGGAGCCGTGACATTGACAGACCGCGGCATGACGGATGACAAGCTTGTCTGCAGCAATCATTCTCCGGATCCATTGCAACGACAGGAAATATTGCAATTCTTCCATCTTTACGCGAAGTGCAAGGGGTTGCTGAACATCTGCCGGCGCCGCCCTGGGCGCAACGCATGCGAAGGCTGGTGCGAAGTGAGTCAGGCGCTCGCCCGTGCGCGGCCGCGCGACGATTCGTGGCGGGGACCACCATTCAGCTTCTGATAAACGTCAGGGCAGGGGAATGGGTAAAAACAATCAGGATGAAAAGGGCAAGGCCGAGTTAGTTGCGCTAACCCGGCCTTGCCCTGTATTCCGAGAATATTCGAATATTATTGCAGAGTGGCGCCGTTTCCGTTAGATCCGCTCGCGGTGCTAAGCGTTTGCGTGCCGGAGGCATAGTTGTTTTGTTCGAGCTTCGCAGCTATTTGACGATGAACGGCAGCTTCTTTTATGTCGTCACTCACGACTTGCTCGTACTGGCGTA
>JAKDLC010000428.1 GCA_030453055.1 Nitrosospira sp. | reverse complement strand
TGGACCGGCCAGACGCTTTTGCAGCCGATTTCCTTCAAGTCCGACAGGCTGCTAGTTTTGGACATGACGCTCATGGGATAGTTGCCGCATGCGCATTTTGCTGAAAAATGCAATACTGGCTCGATGGTCACCGCCACATTCCGCTTTTACGAGGAACTGAATGATTTCCTCGCGCCCGGCCGGCGCAGGTGCGAGTTCACCTGCTCTTGCGCGCGGGCCGCGACTACCAAGCATATGATCGAGGCGCTCGGCGTGCCGCATACCGAGGTCGAATTGGTGCTGGTCAACGGTGAATCGGTGGGCTTCGATCGATTGTTGAGAAACGGCGATCGGGTAGCCGTCTTTCCCAGGTTCGAGACGCTCGACATCACGTCCTTGCTGCGCGTGCGCGAGCATCCCTTGCGCATCACGCGCTTTGTCGCCGATGCGCATCTGGGCGGTCTTGCGCACCTGCTGCGCATGGCCGGCTTCGACACGCTATACGACAACAACTTCCGGGACAGCGAAATCGAGGCGATCGCCGCCCGCGAGGAGCGTATCGTACTGACGCGCGACCGAGAACTGCTCAAGCGCCGCTCAGTCATGCGTGGCTGCTACGTGCACGCATTGAAGTCGACGCAACAGCTGTGCGAGATATTCGATCGTCTGGACCTGGCGCAAAACGCGCGGCCATTTACATTATGCCTGGAATGCAACGCACCCTTGCGCGCCATCGACAAGGCGCAGGTTCACATGCGCGTTCCGCCCGATGTGCGTGACCGTTTCGACCGCTTCAGCACCTGCGACGTTTGCCGGCGCGTGTTCTGGGAGGGTTCGCACTGGCGACGCATGCGCACGTTGTTGGACGAAATTATGCCGGCAGGCTGATTCCTGTCGACGGCATGGACAGCCTATCCGGCGGGCGCGTCAAATACCGGCCTCGCGCATCTGCCCATTCGAATTTGGGAGCGGATGTGATAGCATTCACAATGCGGTGGGCCGGGGTTCAATCTCTTCGTCCCTCACTGCATTACTTCAAAAATTCCGGTCCGTTTCCAAGCCGGGTCGTTAGCTCAGCTGGTAGAGCAGCGGACTCTTAATCCGTAGGTCGAGCGTTCGAGCCGCTCACGACCCACCAAATAAACAAAGGCTTGCAGAAATGTAGGCCTTTTTTATTAAGTTATTATTACATCCGATGATCTGGAGAAATCTGGAGAAAGATGGCGAGCCATGATACTGTGTTACATGTCTTGCAATCAGGAGGATTTATGGCGACCCTTTCAATTCGTATTCCCGACGACATACTGGAGCGGCTCGAAAGCATCTCGAAAAAGACCGGGCGCACCAAAGCATTCTATGTCAAGGAAGCAGTGCTGACCCATATTGACGAGATCGAGGACGTGTACATCGCGGAGCAGCGGCTGACGGATATCAACGCAGGGCGCAGCCGGACCCGCACCTTAGAAGAAGTGGAGCGCGCGCTTGGCCTGGACGATTATCGTTGACGATGCTGCAGAAAAGGATTTGGGAAAAATCGACAAGCGGATGGCCAAACGCATCACGGCTTTCATGCGCCAGCGTGTCGCCTCGCTGGACAATCCCCGAAGCATCGGGGAACCGCTAAAGAGCAGCCACGGCGAACTCTGGCGCTACCGCGTGGGCGATTTCAGGGTCATATGCCAGATTCAGGATGCCGCGCTTTGCGTCCTTGTGATTCGGATTGGCAACCGGAAGGAAATCTACCGATGATGGAGAGGGAAGTGGCCAGGGATTGCGAATTCCGGTTCAAACTGGACAGCCATTCCAGAGCAAACTGGAATATCGCACTTCGGCATGAACTTCCGGCGATGTAAGCACAAATCCGACAGGCCAACGGATCGCCATGCTGCTCGCCGACGAGAAGGGCGCCTCGCTGATCGTGGCCGTCGGC
>JAKDLC010000070.1 GCA_030453055.1 Nitrosospira sp. | reverse complement strand
TGGTACTTACAATCCCATGTCGTATGGTTCAGACTCTGGTAATCTCTCATTTGATTCTCCTAGCTTTTGGTCGAGCTAAAAGAATCAGGTTGACCGCTTCACATGGTCAAACCTTAATTAGTCCCCCGGCATAGCCGGGATTACCTTATTTATTTAATGGATCAGTGTTATGATAAATAACAATATTTCGTATTGTTTGAGGCTCACCGTCCGGGTAAGGCCGCTACCGGATTTAGGTTTAAGTATCCTTCTGCAACGGAGAAGCCATTGAAAGATCACTTGATCATTTTTGACACCACGTTGCGTGATGGTGAGCAAAGTCCTGGCGCATCCATGACCAAAGAGGAAAAGGTGCGTATTGCGCGGCAATTGGAGCGGTTGCGGGTGGACGTAATCGAAGCCGGCTTTCCGGCGGCTTCCAACGGGGATTTCGAGGCCGTAAAGGCGGTGGCTGACGCAATCAAGGACAGCACGGTGTGTGGTCTCGCCAGAGCGACAGAAGCCGATATCAAGCGGGCGGGCGAGGCTTTGCAGGGCGCCGGCGCGGCGCGTATTCATACTTTTATCGCCACGTCTCCGATTCACATGGAGAAGAAACTGCGCATGACTCCTGATCAGGTGGTGGAACAAGCGGTGAAAGCGGTGAAATGGGCGCGCCAATACACGGACGACGTGGAATTCTCGCCCGAGGATGCGGGCCGCTCCGACATAACATTCCTCTGTCGCGTGCTCGAGGCCGTCATTAATGCCGGAGCAAGAACCCTGAACATTCCCGACACCGTTGGCTACACCATGCCGGAGCAGTTTGGCACGCTCATCCATACGCTGCGCGAGCGCGTACCCAATTCCGATAAAGTGGTGTTTTCCGTACATTGCCACAACGACCTGGGGTTGGCGGTGGCCAATTCATTGTCGGCGGTGATGAACGGAGCGCGCCAGGTGGAATGCACGGTCAACGGACTGGGCGAGCGCGCAGGCAATGCATCGCTGGAGGAAATCGTGATGGCGGTGCGCACGCGCCAGGATTTCTTCCCCTGCGACACGCGCATAGACACCGTTCATATCGTCCCGGCGAGCAAGCTGGTGTCCGGTATTACCGGTTTTCCGGTACAGCCGAACAAGGCCATCGTCGGCGCAAACGCGTTTGCTCATGAATCCGGCATACATCAGGATGGTGTACTCAAACACCGCGAGACCTATGAAATCATGCGGGCCGAGGATGTTGGCTGGGGTGCGAACAAACTGCTGCTTGGCAAGCATTCCGGTCGCAACGCCTTTCGCAGCCGTTTGGCGGAACTCGGTATCGAGCTGGAATCAGAGGAAGCGCTTAATACGACATTCATGCGTTTCAAAGAACTGGCCGACAAGAAGCATGATATCTTCGATGAAGACCTGCATGCCCTGGTTTCCGACGATGCCATGGCCTTGCAGGAACATTACAAGCTTCTGTCGCTGGTTGCACATAGCGAAACCGGCGAAACACCCTATGCCAATATAGTAATTGCCGAGGAAGGCAAGGAATCGCGTGCCGAGGCGGATGGCAGCGGGCCTGTCGACGCGACTTTCCGGGCAATTGAGAAAATTCTGTCCACGGGCGCCGAATTGCAATTGTTTTCTGTCAACGCCATCACCAGCGGTACCGATTCACAAGGCGAGGTTACCGTGCGATTGCAAAAATCGGGGCGCATCGTCAACGGCCATGGCGCAGATACCGACATCGTGGTGGCCTCCGCCAAAGCCTACCTCAGTGCGCTCAACAAGCTGCACAGCAAGCTTGAGCGAGCGCACCCGCAGGTGTAATCGCGGACTGAGCAGGGCAAAATGCACTCATCGTTCAGTTGCCTTGCTTCAAAAAGCATTGGACACCCGGTAGGTTTCTTGTCTCAATACCTCGATACTGCCGGCCGGTACGATAACTTATGAAATTCTCGAAATTTCTGGATTTCACACGTTATGTGCTGGTACGCTTCTTTCAACATAACTGCTTCGAAGCTGCCGCCAGCCTTAGCTACACCACGCTGATTTCACTGGTACCGCTGATCGCTATCGCACTATCGATAGTGGCGGCATTCCCCGCGTTTAACGAGTATTCCGCTCAAATCAAGGAATTCATTCTCAACACCATGATGCCCGAAGCGGCAAACAAAGTCATCGCGGTATACATGCAGCAGTTCGCCGACAATGCGGTAAGACTCACCGCCATCGGTACAGCTTTTTTAGGCGTGACAGCGCTTGCCCTGATGTTCACTATCGATACCGCGCTGAACGCCATCTGGCGCGTAACGCGATTGCGCCCGTTCCTCCATCGCCTGTTGACGTACTGGGCGATATTGACGGTCGGGCCGCTGTTGATCGGCGCAAGTTTGTCGCTCACTTCCTGGCTGGTCGGAATATCCTTGGGGTTAACCCAAGACGTTTTCGGCATTGATGTCGCACTGCTGCAACTGGCGCCGATACTGTTGACAAGCATTGCCTTTTCGATTACCTATTTCATTGTGCCTAATCGCCCCATCGCGTGGCGTCATGCGATTATTGGTGGCGTGACCGCAGGGATAGGATTTGAGGTAATGAAACAAGGATTCGCTTTTTATATCACGAATTTTGCTTCGTATCAGGCAGTATATGGCGCGTTTGCCACTTTCCCGATTTTTTTGTTGTGGATTTATCTTTCATGGATGATGGTGCTACTCGGCGCGGTGATTGCCGCTTCCCTTTCCAGTTGGCATTTTGGTAAATGGCGGCACGACTCGGCCGCGCAGGGTAAACAATTCGTTGACGCGCTGCGTCTGTTGCAAGTTCTGGGAGAAGCGTTCAAGAGCGGCAGGGTTGAGACCTCCTCCAGTCTTCACCCGAGTCTCATGTTAAGTTTTGAAGACATGGAACAGATACTCGAAGTTATGAATCGCGCCGATATCGTTCGGCAGGTGAAGTCGGGCGGATGGGTTCAGATCCTTGACCCTGGTAAAATCACGGTTGGCGATATTTATCGCCTGTTTACGTTCCGTCCTGAGGCGGCGCGTGCCGCAGCAGCCGATAACGTAACGCTGGCGCGTTTGCTTGACGATATCATAAGCGGTATGGATGAGAAAATGAACGTGCCGCTGTCCGAGCTTTTTGCGGAAACGGCGCTCGGGAATCCGGCCCCACAGCCAGAGTGCGATGTAACCTCAACCGGAGTGGTTCAGTAAAAATGAAGCGGCGCGTTCTCGCTGTATTGCTCTGCCTGCTACTGACGCTGTCGGCCGGCGCACAGGCGAAGGACTTCGTATTCACGGATTCCACCGGTAAGAAGCTCACCCTTTCCGATTATAAGGGCAAGTGGGTACTGATAAATTTCTGGGCGACGTGGTGTCCGCCCTGCCTGAAGGAAATTCCCGATCTCGTATCGCTCTATGAGAGCCGAAAAGATGTAATGGTAATCGGGATAGCGATGGATTATCGGGATCCGAAGGCAGTGTTGAAATTCGTTGATTCGCTCTCGATTTCCTACCCCATTGTGTTTGGCGACAAAAAAATCGCCGCTCAAATCGGCCCCGTATCGATGCTGCCCACTACGTACTTGTTCGACCCCGCCGGCCAGCCCGCAGCCTACAAGGTAGGGTTGATTTCGCGGGAAAGTCTGGAGGAATTCATGCGTGAGAATTCCGTAAAACCTCAGAATAATCGTTCAGCCGGAGCCGCCCAGCGAAAGCAGAAATAAACCTGAATCCGGCAGTTGGGCGGGGTGGTTGTGATGCGCATGACATAAATATGAGCGAGGGCGAGTCAATGAATACCAGGGACGTGGCGTCAGTCTTCACCTGTTTTCCTTTTTATAAAATCAATGATACCCTGCAAAGGAACCATCCGGGATTTCTCGTCCCGCCTTCCCTGATACTCGATACTTCCCTCCTTCAAACCACGCTCACCGATAACGATACGGTATGGAATGCCGATTAATTCCATGTCGGAAAACATCACGCCCGGGCGCTCGTCACGATCATCGAGCAGAACGTCGATGCCGGCATTAACCATCTCCGCGTACAACTTCTCCACCTCGGCCTTTACCTGCGCATTTTTCTTCATTCCGATAGGAATCATCGCAATCCGGAACGGCGCCATCGCCGCGGAAAAAATAATTCCGCGCTCGTCGTGATTCTGCTCGATGGCCGCCGCCACGATACGCGATACGCCGATGCCGTAGCATCCCATTTCCATCGGGCGCGTCTGACCGGATTCATCGAGGTAGCCGGCTTTCATCGCTTCCGAATATTTGGTACGTAACTGGAAAATATGACCCACCTCTATACCGCGGCAGATCTCCAGTCTGCCCCTGCCATCGGGAGATGGATCGCCGGAAACTGCATTGCGGATGTCGAAAATATGGTCGGGTTGTTTCACATCACGGCCAAAATTAACGGCGGAAAGGTGATAACCCTCTTCATTCGCGCCGCAAACGAAATTGCCCATCACCGCCACGGTGTGGTCCGCTACCAGCGGCAGCCCCAAGCCGACAGGTCCGATATATCCTGGAAGACAACGGGTTTCCGCAAGGATTTCCGCCTCATTCGCCAACCGGAAATCGGCAAGGAAAGGGATTTTGCGAACCTTCGTCTCGTTGAGTTGATGATCGCCGCGCAGCAGCAATAAATACATCTCGCCGTTCGCGATAACCGCCAGGGTTTTTACCGTTTGTTCAATGGAAACGTTCAGAGCCGACGCAACCTCCCGGCAGGTCTTTATGCCTGCCGTTTCGACTTTTTGCATTACGCCATTCGCCGCTTCGCGCGGCTTTACCGGTTGTAGCGGCGCCGCCAGCTCGATGTTGGCGGCATAATCCGAGTCCGGACAGAAAACGATGGCATCCTCGCCGGAATCCGCCAGAACGTGAAACTCGTGCGAGCCGCTGCCGCCTATCGCTCCGGTATCCGCGGTTACCGCACGAAATCTCAACCCCAGGCGGGTGAATATCCGGCCGTAAGCCTCGTGCATTATCTCGTAGGTCTTCTCCAGGCTCGCAATCCCGGAATGAAATGAATAAGCGTCTTTCATGACGAATTCACGCGCCCGCATCACGCCGAAACGCGGCCGGATCTCATCGCGGAACTTGGTTTGAATCTGATAAAAAATAAGCGGCAACTGGCGATAACTTTTGATTTCCCGCCGCGCGATGTCGGTAATGACCTCTTCGTGCGTAGGACCGAAGCAGAAGTCGCGCTGATGCCTATCCTTGATTTTCAGCATCTGAGGGCCGAATACGTCCCAGCGTCCGGTTTCCTGCCATAACTCGGCAGGCTGCACCGAAGGCATCAGTAGCTCGACGGCGCCGCTCTTGTCCATTTCCTCCCGCACGATATGTTCAACTTTGCGCAGTACTTTCAAACCCGGCGGCATCCAGGTATAAAGGCCGCTCCCGAGACGCCTTATGAGGCCCGCGCGCAACATCAACTTGTGGCTCACCAATTCCGCTTCGGCGGGCGCCTCCTTAAGCGTGGAAATAAAAAAGCTTGATACGCGCATGTGCGTTCCGTTGTGGCGATTGAACTGCGGGTTGAGGTAGCAGGCTGGTGCAAGAACCGAATGATACCGAAAAAGTACGGTTACCGACGGTGGAGTTTTATTAATCTCGTGACAGCTTTCAATCTGGGATAAAATATGAAAAAATCTATCTTATTGTGATGGATTGAACGGGTGAATCGTATGATCGACCGTAACGGATATCGCTCCAATGTCGGTATTATTCTGTTGAACTCGAAGAACGAGGTCTTTTGGGGCAAACGCATCAAGCAGGATTCCTGGCAATTTCCTCAAGGCGGCATCAAGCCGGGCGAAAGCCCGGAACAGGCGATGTATCGCGAATTGACGGAAGAAGTAGGTTTGCATCCCCGGCATGTCGAGATCATCGGGCGCACACGAGATTGGCTGCGCTATGAAGTACCGGATCAATGGATAAGACGCGACTGGCGGGGAAACTATAAAGGGCAGAAGCAAATCTGGTATCTGCTGCGCTTGATCGGACGTGATTGTGACGTGTCGCTGCGCACGAGCGTTCGGCCGGAATTCGACGCCTGGCGCTGGAATCAATACTGGGTAGAACTGGAATCCGTGGTCGAGTTCAAACGAAAGGTATACCAGCAGGCTCTGACCGAACTGGCGCGGTTACTCAACCGTGCTTCCTTTGATGGCGATGGATATGGGGGATCTCCTCGCCATCCCGTCAGGGAAAAGACCGCAATCGCGCCCACCAGGCAGAGCGAATAGCGCGACGCCAAATCCTCCAGGGACTTTTTCCTTACGTGATCTTCACCTTATTTTCGACAACTGACGAATTCATGGTCTTAGTTAGAGGCGCCCTTACAGAAAAGAGGCGCCCGTACGGATAATTTGTAGGCGTAATCGGCTGCGCCACTACAGCCGCGTTTTTAGGAGAATACCGATGATAATGCGGACACTAATCGTATCGCTGCTATCTATTGGAACCATTGCCGCCCCGGTCGCCGTGGTTGCCGCCGATGAACCTATCCAGCCGATCGAGGCCGCCAAGCCAAAAAACCCAGACATGGTGGAACTTGGCAAGATGCTCTTTTTCGATCCGCGCCTATCGAAATCCGGATTCATTTCTTGTAACTCCTGTCACAACCTTAGTATGGGCGGCACGGACAATCTGCAAACTTCCATCGGCCACAACTGGCACCAGGGTCCGATCAATGCGCCCACGGTACTGAACTCCAGCATGAATCTGGCGCAGTTCTGGGACGGCCGCGCCAAGGACCTGAAAGAACAGGCAGGCGGGCCCATCGCAAATCCGGGAGAGATGGGGTTCACCCATGAATTGGCGGTAGGTGTATTACAATCCATTCCGCAGTACCGGGACCGCTTCAAGCAGTTGTTTGGCTCCGATAAAATCGATATCGGCATGGTAACCGACGCGATCGCGGCCTTCGAAGAAACCTTGGTCACGCCTGGCTCCCGCTTTGATAAATGGCTCAAGGGCGACAAGCAAGCTTTGACCCAAACTGAGCTGGAGGGTTACAAGTTATTCAAGGAGAGCGGGTGCACGAGTTGCCACAATGGCCCTGCGGTGGGAGGCGGATCGTTTCAGAAATTTGGTATCCATGAACCCTACAAAACGGCGAGCAAGGCAGAGGGCCGCATCGCGGTAACGGGTAAGGATGCCGACCGCTTCATGTTCAAGGTGCCCACCCTGCGAAACGTGGAGTTGACCTATCCCTATTTTCATGACGGCGCCGCCGCAACCTTGGAAGAGGCCGTGAATACCATGGGCCGGTTACAGCTAGGCCGTAAGTTCACCAAGGAAGAAAACGCCAAAATCGTGTCTTTTTTAAAAACGCTGACCGGCAAGCAACCCGAATTCAAGTTGCCCATCCTGCCGCCCTCAACCAACGAGACACCAAAACCCAAACCGTTTGGGTAACCGCAATGGCGATCCTGCTTGCGGATGGCCAGCCATTTTACAGGTAACCTCCAACCCTTGCCCAAGCTGCGAATACAGCTTGGGCAAGGAACTTGGGAGTTACTTATTGGTCTGACAGGATTAATTTCGCATTCCGGCCCAAGAGTATGGGGGAAACCGCCTCAAGAATATGGATTTACTCCTTGAAATCAAGTAAAGTTATCTCTTGAATAATTAAAATATGGAGTCCCCCATGAGCGCAAAAGGGCAATTGTTACAAGACCCGTTTCTGAATACATTGCGAAAGGAACATATTCCCGTATCGATTTATCTGGTAAACGGTATTAAACTGCAAGGGCATATCGACTCATTCGACCAGTATGTGGTGCTGTTGAAGAATACCGTCACACAAATGGTATATAAGCACGCAATTTCCACCGTGGTCCCCGCCAGGGCTGTTAGTATTCCATTTGAGGCGCCCGCCCTCCCTGATGCCTGACCGTCTCGCTGGTAGCACGCTCAATGCTAACCTAGCTGTGCTGGTCAGTCTGGATTTCAGCGACGGCGATTACGCTGAAAATCTGGAAGAACTACAACAGTTGGCTGCAAGTGATGAGCTTGCGATTGCTGCGGTAATCAAGGGAAAACGCACTCGGCCTGATCCCTCTATCTTCGCGGGCAGTGGCAAGGTGAACGAAATTGCGCTGGCATTAGAGCAAACCGGCGCCTCGCTGGTGATTTTTAATCATAGCCTCTCTCCCGCCCAGCAACGCAATCTGGAGCAGCGTCTCGGGCACCGTGTGATAGACCGCACCAGTCTGATTCTGGATATTTTCGCCCGGCGCGCCAAAAGCCACGAAGGCAAGTTGCAGGTGGAATTGGCGCAACTGGAGCATCTCGCCACTCGCCTCGTACGCGGCTGGACTCACCTGGAACGGCAAAAAGGCGGCATCGGTTTGCGCGGTCCCGGTGAAACGCAGCTCGAAACGGATCGGCGATTGCTTGGAAAACGGGTTAAGCTGCTTAAGGAGAAACTTGCGAGATTCCAATGTCAAAGTGAGGTACAACGCCGTTTCAGGCAACGTGCCCGTGTGATGTCGGTTTCCATTGTAGGCTACACCAACGCCGGCAAATCTACCCTGTTTAATAGCCTTACCCGCGCCCATGCCTATGTCGCCGACCAGCTATTCGCCACCCTGGACGCCACTACCCGCAAATTGTTTATACCGGAACGCGGACCGATCGTGATTTCGGACACGGTGGGTTTCATTCGCGACCTGCCGCATACACTCGTCGCCGCATTTCGCGCTACGCTGGAGGAAACGGTACAGGCTGATTTATTACTTCATGTCGTG
>JAKDLC010000427.1 GCA_030453055.1 Nitrosospira sp. | reverse complement strand
TTAATCATGACTCTGATCTATTAAATGAGCGGTCAACTACCGGATTTAGGTTTAACCTGCCTTCCCATTTTCCATTTCCTGTTGATGTCGCGCCAGAAACTCTTTGGCGCTGTCGATACCGCGCAGTTGCAGGACATAATTACGCACCGCCGCTTCTACCAGCACGGCCAAGTTGCGCCCGGCGGCGACCGGAATGATGACCTTCCGGATATTGACGTCCAGAATATTTTCAGTGACATCATTGATCGGCAGTCGTTCCAGGGAATTCAAGTTCGCGCTGCTGGATTTTTGCAAATGTACAATGAGTTTCATGTTTTTTTTTCGGCGTACGGCGGTTTCACCAAAAATTGTACGAATATTCAGCATCCCCAATCCACGCACTTCAAGGAAATCACGCAGCATTGGAGGGCAGCGTCCCTCCAGGGTTTCTGGTGCAATGCGATAAAATTCCACCACATCGTCCGCCACGAGCCCGTGGCCGCGGCTCACCAGTTCCAGAGCCAATTCACTTTTGCCGACGCCGCTTTCGCCGGTAATCATTACTCCCATTCCCAGAACGTCCAGCAGAACGCCGTGCCGGCTGCTGGAAGGAGCCAGAACGCGCCCAAGATAGGGGCGCAACACCCAGATTATCTCCAGACTGGAGTGCGGGGACCGGAAGAGGGGAGTATGAGTGGAGTCTGCAAACGCCCTTATCGAGCCGGGTACGGGGGCGCCGCCCGCAACGATGACGCACCATATGCTGCTTTGCGCCAACCGTTGCATATTCCGTTGCAAGGAATCGGGATCGAGCCGATCAAGATAATCCGCTTCGGTATCGCTCAGCACCTGTATCCAGTTAGGATGGATAAAATTGAGATGACCAATTATCCCTTGTGTCGATTGAGCAATGGCATCATCGTCGAGGTACCTATCCCCACCATTCCTGCCTGCCTCCCAGGTCAGGCTCAGCTTTTGCCACTTGTCTTCAAACAACCGTGCGATGTTGATCCGGGACATTTGGCGTCCAGTTATCCTACCGAATTCACCAAAAAGGTGAAATTCAAGTGAAGCAAGAAGTCATTGCAGGTCATGGCGCCGAGCTGAAAAATGAGCGATCATTGCCGGGTTTGGATTTTTTGGATTTTTTGGATTTTTCTACAGGCCACATCAGTTCCGGCTACTCGGGTTGCTCCGTTTCCTGGTTCTTTAAAGCGCCATTATTGCGGCGGTTTGCATTCTTTTCCTTGTGCCTGAGTATCTGTCGATCAAGCTTGTTCACGAGACTGTCTATGGAAGCATACATATCGGCGCTGTCGGTCTCTACAAAAATATCCTTACCTCGCACATGTACATTGGCCTCGGCCTTCTGTTTGAGTTTTTCCACAGACAGAATCACACCGACATCGATGACATCGTCGAAATGGCGCGTGATCTTGTTTATTTTCGAGGTAACATAATCACGCAAGGCGGGAGTGATTTCCACGTGGTGACCGGTAAGACTGAGATTCATCATGCCTCCTGAGATTGACTAAAACGATTTACGAAGATTGACGGGAGGAATTTGAACGGACTCCCGATATTTTGCCACGGTACGGCGCGCAACCGTAATGCCTTGCTGTCCCAGAATTGTTGAAATCTGACTATCACTCAGCGGGCTTTTCGCATTTTCAGTACTTACCATTTGTTTGATCAGCGCGCGAATTGCGGTAGCGGAACAGGTGCCGCCAGTCTCGGTCGTCACATGGCTGCCAAAAAAATACTTTAATTCGAATATACCACGCGGCGTACGCATGAATTTCTGAGTGGTCACTCGCGAAATTGTGGACTCATGTAAATCAAGAGTATCCGCGATTTCCCGTAATATCAGCGGACGCATGGCGACTGCGCCGTGCTCAAAGAATTGTCGCTGACGTTCGACGATGGCGGAGGACACCTTCA
>JAKDLC010000426.1 GCA_030453055.1 Nitrosospira sp. | reverse complement strand
AACCGCGCCCGTCCTGCCGGCGCAACGTAAAAAACGGCACGATGGTCGCGCCGGTCACTCTGGCCAGACGGCTGATGGCCGTATGCGTCAATGCTGGCTGGCCGAAAAATTCCACCAGCTCGCCCAGTCGCCCCGACGCTTTCTGATCCCCCGCATACCAGACCGCATGACCGCGTCTAAGCGCCCGTAAAAAGCCCTTGATATCATTGTAGGGAATGCTCTTGCCGCCGATATGCGCCTCGCGCCGCGTACGCATGACGTGGTCGACCACCGGGTCGTGCGGCGGCTTGTACATGGCTGTCGTCTCGATGCCGAACTCGCGCAAATACCGCTGGCCGATGCGCACGCCCAGTTCCAGTGACGTGAAATGCGCCGACAGCAGGATGATACCGCGACCACGGTCTGCGGCAGTGCGCAGGTTATCCAGCCCCTCGATGCTCGACAATCGGCGAATCGTGGCGTCGCGTCCCCACCAGCAAATCGCCGTCTCCATGGCGCCCATGCCGACGGCACGGAAATGCGCACGCAACAGCCTCTGTTGTTCATGTTCCGTCAACTCGGGGAAGCATAGCCGGATGTTGGTCAGCGCAACCCGCCGCCGCTCGCCAACCAACAACCGCGCGAGATCGCCCAAGCGGCGGCCCATAACCATTTGCAAGCGATACGGCAATGCGCCGATACAACGCCCCAGCGCCATGGCGGTCCAGCTTGGCCAGTAACGTGGCGCTGTCAACGAAGACGCTTCGGACATGCTAAATTCTTCAAGGTGAAACGAGCAGGACGGGTGTCGATAACTGGAGGTCGCAATCGCTCGTCAGGCAAAAAGCAATCCGGCTAATGGCGCGTCAGTCTCGCTCTGCGCGCCAACGACGGCGGCGACATCATAATAACATTGGCGTTCATAATGACATGGATGTCCCATGAAATAACGCGCTATCTGTCAACCCCGGCAAAAACGGTTAGGGTGTATTAAGAAGCCCTGATGATTAACAAACCTCCGTCATACCGGCACAGGCGGAATGACGAACCAGGGCTTGCGTGCGGGAGTGATGAAGTAGATAGTCTGCGTCACAATGGCGCGCGGCGCTGAGGCTCTATTCCCGAGTATTCGGCGTCATACGGTTCTTATAGTTCTTTTGCGAGCGCTTGGGGAAGGCGCCAAAGGGCTCAGAGCGATAATCGTCCAAATTATACCCATTTTCAATCGCGTCCGCGTAATACCGATCAAAAAGCTCGGTTAGGTCAGGGCGCGGATGAGGACGGATGACACCATCAAACCAGTGTTCTCCACCTTCCTTCTCAATGCGAGGGATCGAGTGGCGGTGACTGAACTGTGTTCCCATGTCTGAATAATGCAGAATTTTTATGTTCTTCAAATCAACATTTTCGCCATCGATGCAATTGTATGTCTCATCTTTGTATTCTGTAATCAACGCCGGCTTCCGTTTTAGCCTGCGCTTTACTTTACTATTGGATTTGGGATTTTTCCGCAGTTTTTGTAACGATGGGATATGGTTTCTCACAGATTCACAGTCGAACACACAGGTTCCGTGATTGGTTCGTATGTCACGGTTTTTTGCGAGCAGAAACGAATCTTTGTCAAAAGGATGAGTCCATAATTCAGCCAGGTCACACAGAACAATCACGTCGGCATCCAAGTAAATAGCACGCCCCTTGAAGCCGCATAGTTCCGGAATAGCCCAGCGAAACCCGGTAAACGGAGTAGCCCAGCGCTCTGTACGCCAGCCCCGACCACTTTCCGGATCAGAATAAAACGGACTCTCTGGATCATGACTTAGCCGCATCCAGGTAATATCGCAGCCCTGTACGGTGTTTTTTCTAATGCTGTAATCGAGCACAATCATTTGATCAAGATCACAATTTTTTGGGTCACAGCCAACAAATATCTTTATAATAACCT
>JAKDLC010000425.1 GCA_030453055.1 Nitrosospira sp. | reverse complement strand
CTGGCGTTGGTACGAGTGCGCTGGCCCCGCACCGGCAAGCCACGACGATGACGCAATCCCCGATAGCAACCCAGATCCATCAAACGCTTGATGTTCATCGAAACTTCACGCCGCAAGTCACCTTCCACTGTGAATTTGGCGACCCGGTCTCTCAGATCATCCATTTGACCGTCGGTTATATCCTTGATCCTGGTGGATGCGGCGATCCCGGTCGCCGCGCAAATCTCGCGCGCCCTGGCGCGACCTATACCGTAAATCGACGTCAGTGCGATCTCGACATGCTGATGATTCGGAATATTTACTCCAGCGATACGAGCCATTCGATCTTCCTACATAAAAATTTAAATTATGATGCGCTCCACAAGAACTTTTTTGCGCCACTTGGACTTCATCTCTTCAGGGTGAATCAGCTACGGGCGCATCAGATGTTCCATCCTGTCCAACCGCGGGCCAGGCCATTACCCAATCGGGTCACCCTTGGCGCTGTTTATGCCTCGGATCGGTACAAATCACCCGCACCACCCGGTTGCGCCGGATAATTTTGCAATTCCGGCAGATTTTCTTTACTGATGCCTGTACTTTCATTCGTGTCACCCTCGCTATTTGGCGCGAAACGTAATTCGCGCTCTACTTAAATCGTACGGCGTCAGATCTACCGTTACCTTGTCACCCGGTAAAATCCGAATATAGTGCATGCGCATCTTGCCGGAAATGTGTCCCAGCACCACATGCCCGTTTTCCAGCTTGACACGGAACGTAGCGTTGGGCAATGTTTCCAGTATCTCGCCTTGCATTTGTATCGTTTCTTCCTTGGCCATCCTATCCTTAGGCGCAACTATCTCGCCGGCAATCCCCCGCCGCCCTTGAAGTTCGTTTTCTTCAAAAGACTTTCGTATTGATGCGACATGATATAAGCCTGTACCTGCGCCATGAAGTCCATGGTCACTACCACGATAATCAGTAAGGAGGTCCCGCCGAAATAAAACGGTACATTCCATTTCAAGATCAGGAACTCCGGCAGCAAGCATACGAGCGTCACATAAATCGCTCCCGCCAAGGTAAGCCGCAACATGATGCGCTCAATATATCGGGCGGTCTGTTCCCCCGGACGGATGCCAGGAATGAAAGCCCCGCTTTTCTTCAGATTCTCCGCGGTTTCTCTGGGATTAAACACCAGTGCGGTGTAAAAGAAACAGAAAAATATGATCATCGCCGCATACATGATTACATAAACCGGCTGACCTGGAGATAGCGCGCCGCTCATGTCTTTCAACCAACTCATGGATTCGCCGCTGGCAAACCATCCCGCTAACGTAGCGGGAAATAATATGATGCTGGAGGCAAAAATCGGTGGAATCACGCCGGCCATATTCAGCTTCAGCGGCAAATGTGAGCTTTGGCCGCCGTAAACCTTCCGTCCCACTTGGCGTTTCGCATAGTTTACCAGTATCTTGCGTTGACCCCGCTCAACGAAGACTACGAAGGCTGTGACCACTGTCGCCGCCAGAAAAATCCCCAAGGCTAGCAGGAAATGCATCGCACCGGTTCGCACCAGTTCGAGCGTGCCACCGATTGCGCTCGGAAGTCCAGCGGCAATGCCGGCAAAAATAATCAGGGATATGCCGTTGCCGATACCACGTTCAGTAATCTGTTCTCCCAGCCACATCAAAAATATGGTGCCGGTAACCAGCGTTATCACCGTCGTCAACAGGAACATCGGCCCGGGTTCAATTACCAGTCCGGCCTGAGACTGCAATGCGACAGATATGCCGTAACCCTGCACCAGCGCCAAACCCAACGTGCCATACCGGGTGTATTGAGTAATCTTCCTACGTCCGGATTCTCCTTCCTTTTTTAGCGCTTCCAGATAGGGAAACGCCACTGTACCCAACTGCATAATGATCGAAGCCGAAATATACGGCATGATG
>JAKDLC010000003.1 GCA_030453055.1 Nitrosospira sp. | reverse complement strand
TCAGTGGCCTGAGCGCATATCTTTCAGAAAAATGAGCTTAAGTAAGTGCCATTCGTGTCTGACCCCATTTCACTCAGCGATTTAGAGCGCTCACTCGACGTACTTGACGATGGCAAACTGCATCTTTTGAGCCCTCGTGGGCATATAAAAGCCGGGGGCAGCATGAAGGACTCCAGCAAAGGAACTGTTGTTGGTAACTTGAATCGCTGCGCTGCCTCCGCGCTTCTTGACTTCGCTTGCAACGGCTGAACGAATCCAGGCTTCGTCTCCTTTGTCACTCCCGATCTCAATGACCATCATGCCAATGATGGAGTATTTGCGAGGTGGAGTTCCGTTCGCCCAGACGTCGATCTTGTCGACGACAATCTTGGTTCCACCCGCGCCTTCGTAAAGATTCCTCTTCCCCTCATAAGGAAAAAAATTGACAGTCGCACATGCTGCGAGAGTAAGGGCAAGGGTCAAGACGAGAGCCGACGCAACGATAACTCGCATTCGAATTCTCCAAGGAAAAGACTATCCAATCGAGACGCTGTCACGCTATTTTATCTTATCTTGAATTCATTACAGTAGTGTCCGGTTAAAAATCGAACAAGTCTGGATCAGGCTCATGATGAAGTCGGCGTAGATGCGGCAGTCGCGTTGCTCGTTGGCATATCGGCCGGACGCCCTTGCAAGTCGATGGCCAAGGGTCTCGCGGCCTTTGTTATCGACCGGCTACGCTCGCCGCATCAAGAACCAGAGCTGTTGCTGATGAGGTTCATGATATCCTCAGGCTTGGCGATGTTAGATCCCCGCGTCTTGTATGTGGACAGCCTACCCGCTTCCCAGAGGCCCACTTCCAACGCCTTGGCCCTGGTATCAATCAGCAAATAAGCCGCGTCGGACCCGCCTTGATTATCTTTGTTGCCGGACAAAAAGAGCACAGATTTGGCACGTTGGAGTGGAGCTTGCGTTTCGAGATTCCTCTTAAACACGTCGAATTTCGGACCAAGCAGTTTGCGCAAGTCGTCCGAAATGACGCTGTTGTCCAGCAGACCGCTTTTCCGCGGGTACTTCCCAATCAATGCGTCGAGCGACGACCAGTCTCTTTTTTGGCCTCCAGCGATAGTCGCGCTTGTGTCGTTGGCACCGACCGGCGACGCGACCGCTTCGTTACCGGGAGGTCCCTCCGCTTGGCGTCCGGATTGCGTCTCATTGCATGCGGCGAGAACGAGTGTGGACGCAGCGATAGAAATCAGAATGGATGCGCGCATTTAGCCATACCCGAGTTATTTTTTTGTAATCCGGGCCAAGTTACGGGAAAAGTATGATTACGTCCAGTCCCGCTTAATCGTTCCCATAACGGCATATCTGCTACCGCCGCATCGCACATGCGCGAATTCACCAAAAACAGTGCGCTGTGACTTTGCCACAAGACTTTTATTACTGATCCCATCGATTTTTATCGCCGGGCTGCGATCGTCGTTCCATCGGCAGACAGGAGGATCAGCGCGCCGGTCGTATCGAAGTGATAGCTTCTGACTATCGGCAGGAAATCGAGCAGTTTACGTTCCTGATTCATGAGAGCCATTGGGCAGGCCATCATCGTTGTTCCTGCAGGAACGACAGACAGTTGCCCCCTGTTCGCCTCGTAGCTTCCGATGATCCGGTTGCAGGTGGCGCTGCCAGCCAGTCGGCCATCGGGGAAGAATTGCAGGTCGCAAGGCTGTTGTCGATCACGCCGTTGCCCGCAATGTTCTCGATCACCCATTCCTGACCAAGCAGACGAGCCTCGTCGGTGGACATCAGATGGTCAGCCACAGCTCGGTAGGCGGGCAGCGACGTCGGATCGCTCGCTGCGTTGGCGACGACAGGGGTCGAGGCAAAACGGGCGATCACTATGTCAGCCACCGGATCGATCCAGATCGTCTGACCATGCACACCACGCGCAGCATAGGCGCCATGGTCGTCGTTGCTGATCCACCACATTCCGCCATAGCTCCACCCCGCCAGCAAACCGTAGCCCGCTACCGCGAAAGTGCCTGGGTCACCACCTTGCCGGATACGGCTGATCGCGGCCTTCGGCACAATCTGCTTGCCGCCGGCTTTGCCGCCCGACAGCATTAACTGCCCAAGCCGGGCCATGTCGCGCAAGGTCGCGTTAAAGCCGCCGCCCGCGAACGGCGTGCCAATGGAGTCGACGGTGTAGAACGCCTCTCGCTCGGCACCGATGCGGCTCCAGATGCGCGCTGACAGGAGGTCGGCCACGGACTGGCCGGTTGCGCGCGCGATCAGCCAGCCCAGGACGTCGGCGTTGATCGTCTTGTAGCCAAACGCCGCGCCATGGATGCCGGCTTTCTTGATCGTCTGGAGAAACTCGAAATAACTGCGCGGACCATCGTACCCGTCGGGCTTGGGCAGCGGGCTTCCTGCCTTTGCATACGTCCAGACTCCGGCATTCGGATCCGAATAGTCCTCGGAATAATCAAGTGCGGTCGTCATATCCATGACTTGACGCACGCTGGCATCGCCAAATGCGCTGTCCCGCAACTCGGGAATGAGGTCACCGACAAGCGCGTTATCGTCCAGCGCGCCTTCGGCCACCAGCATTTCTCCGAGGAGACCGGTCAGAGATTTGGTGACCGACATGGCGCCATGCAAGGTGCCGTGGTCGAGGCAACCACTGTAGCGTTCATGGACGACCCGACCATGGTGAAGGACGATGACGCCGTCAGTGTAGTTGACGTCAAAAGCTTCTTTCCACGTCATAGGTGCGTTCCCACCAAGTGGCGTAAAGGTCACGCGGTCTATCAGTGGATCAAGTGCAACGGGCAGTTCCCGTGCGCCACCGCTACGGTTGTTGACGCCAACGGTTGGCATCAGTTCACGGAAATGGCAGACGGTCCAGCGCAACTTGGGAAACGCAAAGTAGTCCGGATCGGTGAAGCGAATCAACTTGTCCGGGGGTGGCGGAAAGCCCTTCATCCAGCCCATGGTCTGAGGATTGGATTTCTCGGGTGATAGCGGGTCTGTCTGTTGAGCCATTGCCGGGCATCCCGCTGAGAGTACCGTGACCAGGGCCAGCGTGAGCAGGCGTTTCATGTCCTGTTCTTCAATCCAGCTCCTGCACGCCACCGCCGGAGACAGTCAGTATCTGGCCGCTGATCCAGCTTGCAGCCGGTGCACACAGGAACAGCGCGGCGTTGGCAATATCCTGCGGTTCGCCCAACCGCTTGATGGGGGTGTGCGCCAGCATTTGCTTTTCGATATCGTCGTTCAGCACTGACTTCAGCGCATCGGTACGGGTGGCACCCGGTGCGATGCCGTTGACCCGGATGCCTCTGGAGCCGAGATCGAAAGCGATGTTGCGGATCAGGTGATTGGTCGCGGCCTTGGATGATCCGTAGGCGGCCATGCGCTTGTTCCTGTTTTCGCCCGACATGGAGGTGATGGCCAGGATCGACCCGCCTCCCGCGTTTTCCATCTCGATCGCGGCGAGTTGCGCCAGCCGGAAGAGCGAGAAAACGTTCAGATCAAATGCGCGGCGGAAGTCGATCATGGGCATATCGAAAGGCTTCGGCCCGCCACCGCCCGCATTGCTGACGAGAATGGTCAGTTTGCCAAATCGTTGCACAGCATCCCGGACGAGCCTCGTCAAGTCGTCCTGCTGCGTCACATCGCAGGCCATTGCAGCGGCTTTCCTGCCTTGTGCCTCGATGGCCGTAGCGACAACATGGGAGGCTTCAAGGTTGAGGTCGCTCACCACCACTGCCGCACCTGCGGCGGCGAACGTCTCGGCTATGGCGCGACCGATTCCTGCGCCCGCTCCGGTAATGATGGCGACCTGGCCATCCAGTCTGAAATCGGCCGAGTCGTAGATTGCCGTATTCATGCGATCATTATAGGACAATTATCCTCTCTCAAGAAATGCACATTAACTTATTGATTTAACTTAATATCTCACGAAAAAATGCGGGAAATGCAGGAAATGGTGAGGAAATGGGGTCAGACACGATTATAGTTCGATTATCGTTTTTTCTCGGTCTGCCCATCGGAACTAAACGCGTGGAGTATAGTAGGAATAATCGTGTCTGACCCCATTTCCCCTGCGTTGATTGAGTGTTCGTCTCATTCATGGTTTATAATTCGCGGTCCACCAACATTAAAAACCCGGTATCCTCACGGATTTGTCCCACTGAATCACTTTGAGTAGTTTCCGGAGTCCGATTTTCGGGTCGCAGCTTTCAAGTTACCGGCCCAAAACGCGATACGTCCCGTAAATAATCCTGAACGAGGCCGGATGCACCTGAAAATAACGTTTGCAGGTATCGGAGAAGCTTTTCTTTCGCGGTCGCACCGCACTTCTGCATGACCTGGTCCACTTATCTTCCTCTCTGGCCGCTTTCGGTCAGCCCGGCCCTCTGGCTTGCGCTTACGCTGGTTATCGCCGTGCTGGTGGGCGAAGCACTGGTACGCTATCTGAAAGCGCCGCGCATTGTCGGCTATATGGGTATCGGCCTATTGCTGGGTCCCGGCGGACTCGGCCTGATCGCCTCGCTGCCCGCGGCCGAATGGCGGCTGGTCGTTGATCTGGCGCTCGGTATTCTGTTGTTCGAGTTGGGAAGCAAGGTAAACCTGCGCTGGCTTAAAGCCAATCCCTGGATCGCCGGCGCCAGTCTGCTCGAATCCATTGCAACTTTTTTCGCGGTATTTGTACTGTTGTCGTGGTTTGATATCCCGGGCGTCGCCGCCGCGGTAGTCGCCACCATTGCAATCGCCACCTCGCCCGCGGTCGTGGTGCGCATCGTGACGGAGTCACGCGCTCAAGGTCAGGTTACCGACCGGCTTTTACTCATGACCGCGCTCAACTGTATCTACGCCGTGATATTTTACAAGCTGGCGATTGCTTTGATGCATGGCATGACCGGCGCCGGCTTCATACACACCGTGTTGCCACCGCTCTACCTTATCGGGGGTTCGGCGCTACTCGCCTGGCTCTTCGGTATCACGTTCGAACGAATTCATCATCATCTGGGACAGCACGAGGAAACGTTTTCTTTCGTCTTGTTCGGCATGATCGCATTCGCAACCATCATGGCTGCAACACTCAAACTCAGCCCGATCCTCGTGCTGCTGGCGGCCGGCCTGATAACACGCTATCGCCGGCAGCGCCCCCGGACTTTTCCGCCGCACTTCGGTTCCGCCGGCGCCGTCCTGGTCGTGTTGATGTTTATCGCCAATGGTCTGGTGGCTGACCTTCGCGGATTATATGAAAGTGCGCTACTGGTTTTGTTGCTCATCGCGGTGCGCACTGTCGCCAAGTTATTGCCGGTGCTGGCGCTGGCGCATTATAGCGGTATCAGCATGCGCCAGGCCATGGCCCTGGGCATTGCGCTGGCGCCCATGTCCAGTGTCGCGCTGCTGTTGACGCTGGATACCGGCGCCACCTTTCCCGCCTTTGCTTCAGGGCCGGGACTGATGCTGATGAGCTGTATCGTCATACTTGAGCTTGCCGGCCCCATCGTGGTGCAAGCGGCCTTGCGCAAAGCCGGTGAAACGCCGGAGAAAAAAACATGAGCCTGATGCCGTTTGCACCGTCCCGGCCCTTGAGCATTGGCGTGGAGCTTGAATTGCAATTGATCGGTTGCAATGATTACAACCTGGTTTCCTCGGCGCCCGATATGCTGCGCCGGATTGCAAAATCCCCGCATCCTGGCGAGGTAAAACCGGAAATGACCCGCAGCATGATCGAAATCAACACGTCGGTACAGCAGGAGTATGACGGCCTGGTCAAAGAGTTGCGTTCACTGCGTAAGGTTGTGTCCGATGCGGGACGTTTTCTCAATGTCGCGGTGGCCGGTGGCGGCACCCATCCCTTCCAGCACTGGAGCGAGCAGAAGATTTTCGATGCGCCCCGCTTTCACCACCTCTCGGAGCTGTACGGTTATCTGGCCAAGCAGTTCACCATATTCGGCCAGCACGTTCACATCGGCTGTACCGGCCCGGATGAGGCGCTGCATCTGATGCATATGCTGTCGCGCTACATACCCCATTTTATCGCGCTATCGGCCAGCTCTCCATTCGTGCAGGGCCATGATACGGGATTCGCGTCAGCGCGCCTCAATTCGGTGTTTTCCTTTCCGTTGAGCGGACGCGCGCCGTTCGTACTGAGCTGGGATGATTTCGAACGGTTCTTTCATAAAATGACGACTACCGGCGTGGTCGAATCAATGAAGGATTTCTACTGGGATATTCGTCCAAAACCCGAGTTCGGCACGATCGAAGTCAGGGTATGCGATACCCCTCTCACCGTTGAAATCGCCGCCGCCATTGCCTGCTATATTCAGGCGATGTCCCGTTACATCATGGTGGAACAGCGCATCGCCCCCGAAGAGGACGATTATCTGGTTTATACGTTCAATCGTTTCCAGGCCTGCCGCTTCGGACTCGATGGGGTTTTCATCGACCCTTGCACCCATGAGCAGCGCAGCATTCGCGAGGATATAACCGATATGTTGACGCGCATTGCCGGCCATGCCACGGAACTGCGGGCGGAAGACGCAATGACACGTATTCGCGAAATACTCAGTACGGGCAATGGTACAAACTGGCTTCGCCAAACTTACGCGCGCGAGCACAATCTTGGCGACGTCATGCAGTTGCAGGCCGAGTTGTGGATGGGTAATTGAGGATTTACCCTGAATCCGGTAGTCGGGCCCGGAAGGTGAGCGTCAAATAATACGAAATATTGTTATTAATCATAACACTGATCTATTAAATGAGCGGTCAACTACCGGATTTAGGGTTATAACCACCCAAGATGACGCGCCCGTTACGTATCGGCTTGTCGCCGCGTATTCTGCATCATCCGCCGGCAGAATTAGGCTTCCGCAATAAAACCCTGCAATATCTTGAACAGACCGTCGCTCACTGGATCATGCGCCGTGGGGTGCTGGTATTCATGCTGCCGGCCATCGAGAGCGGTGGCGTCGAACGCTCCAGTATCCGTATAAGCGACTATGTTACGGAAATAGACGGTCTGGTGATGCAAGGCGGTGCGGATGTCAGTCCCATTTCCTACAAGGAAACACCACTGCGGCCGGAATGGTCGGGCGACCGGGTGCGCGACCTTTACGAAATGGAGCTATTTTGGGAATGTGTCGTACAGGGTAAACCCGTACTGGGTATTTGTCGCGGGCTGCAGCTCATCAATGTGGCATTGGGCGGCAGTCTTTACCAGGACATCTCCACCGAACGCCCCGATGCGATTTTACATGTGGACTCGGACCTGTATGACCAGCATCGGCATACCATTCATATCGAGGAGAGTTCCAGGCTGGCGGAATTATACGGGACCGGCGACAAGCATTTCGTCAACAGCATTCATCATCAGGCGATCAAGCGGCTGGGACGCGACTCGGTAGTCGAGGCAGTATCCGACGGCGACGGCATCATCGAGGCGATACGCATGCGCGGAAAATGCTATGTGACCGCATTCCAGTGGCATCCCGAGTTTCATGGCGGCGCCAGCGAGTTGCTCGATTCAGGCCCCATACTGGATGATTTCCTCGCCGCCGCAGAAAAACAGCGCAGGTAATCCGGTGTCTCCACGGAAGACCCACGTAGGGCAATAAGCAAAGCGCATTGCGCCGGATGTTGCCATGCAACTGCTCCCATGCAGGATGTCTCCATTCTCCGCCTTTTCAGGATGCCTGAACCTTCTCGACAATGAATGCCTTGACCGCGTCAGAATCGGCGTTCATCACCACATACCGCTGCGGCAGGCTTTCAAGGTTCTCATATCCGGCCGGACGCGCCGGTTCATGCCCAATGGCCTCGATAATACTCTCGGAAAACTTGACCGGCAGCGCGGTTTCCAGGCAAATCAAAGGCACGCCGGCTTCGCGATGCCCCAATCCCACCTTCAAGCCATCAGCGGTATGCGGATCCACCAATACGCCGTATTGATCGCGGATTTTGCGTATGATGGCGATGCGCGCCGCATGATTGCCGGTTCCTGATACAAAGCCGAAGTCCTTTACTTTTTCCCACAGGGGCGTACCGGCAAGATCGAAAGCGGCGCCGTTGTCCACCGCCTGCCATAATTCTTTAACCTTGGCCGCATCCCGCCCGGTCAAGTCGAAAATGAAACGCTCGAAGTTGGATGCCTTGGAAATATCCATTGACGGACTACTGGTGTCCACCGTTTCCGAAGCGCCGCGAGGCCGATAGCAGCCGGTCCGAAAGAATTCATCGAGCACCTCGTTTTCATTGGTGGCAAGTATCAGTCTTCTGATCGGCAACCCCATCATGCGCGCCACATGGCCCGCACAGATGTTGCCAAAATTACCTGACGGGACGGCAAACGACACCTGCTCGGCATTCGAACGGGTCGCGGCGAAATAGCCTTTGAAGTAATAAACGATCTGCGCCGAGATACGCGCCCAGTTTATCGAGTTGACCGTGCCGATGCGGTAGCGTTGCTTGAAGGCATAATCGTTGCTGACCGCTTTGACGATATCCTGACAGTCGTCGAACACGCCGCGAACGGCGATATTGAAAATGTTCGGATCTTGCAGGGAAAACATCTGCGCGGTCTGGAAGCGACTCATCTTCCCTTGTGGTGAAAGCATGAACACGCGGATGCCGCGCTTGCCTCGCATGGCGTATTCCGCGCTGGGGCCGGTGTCGCCGGAAGTGGCGCCGAGAATGTTCAGTTCCTCGTCTTTTTTTTCCAGGGCATACTCGAACAGGTTGCCCAGCAATTGCATGGCGATGTCCTTGAACGCCAGCGTAGGCCCATTCGACAGTCGCAGGATGTGCAACCCCGGCTCCAAAGTTTTAAGCGGAGTAATCTCTTCGCTTTGGAATGATCCAGCGGTATACGTACGTGCAATCATGCTGCGCAAATCGGCAGCCGGAATGTCGTCCGCAAAACGCGAAAGTATTTCGAACGCAAGCTGCTGATAACTCATGCCGCGCAATGTCTCCAGTTCTGCGGGACCTAGCGCCGGATACGTTTCGGGCATTGTCAGCCCACCGTCGGGAGCCAGGCCGCCCAGAAGAATTTTTGAAAACTTTTTTGGCGACATGCCGCCGCGAGTAGAAATATAGCGCATTGAAATGGGGCGCTGCCGGGTTTGAATTTTAGAGATGGCGCTGCTGATTATTTACTGTTCAGTTCTTCCAGCCGGATGCTCGTCACTTTACCGGTCGTCAGCGGCAATTTTTTGATTCGGGCAATGGCGGCGTTAATATTCTTTTCCACCGCCAAATGGGTAAGCATGATGATATCCACCTGATCTTCCCCCTCGCCGGGCTCTTTCTGCACCATCGCGTCAATGGAAATGCCGCGGTCGGCGAGTACGCGAGTGATATCGGCCAGCGCCCCCGGCTTATCCACCACGCGCAATCGCAGATAGTAGGCAGTCTCCACCTCTTCAATCGCCAGGATTGGCGTGTTCGACAGCAGGTCAGGCTGGAAGGCGAGATGCGGAACGCGGTGCTTTGGATCAGCCGTGTGCATCCGGGTGACATCCACCAGGTCCGCCACTACGGAACTGGCGGTCGGCTCGGCGCCCGCCCCCGCACCATAATACAGGGTGGCACCAACCGCATCGCCTTTCACCACAATGGCGTTCATCACCCCCTCCACATTCGCGATCAACCTCCGCGCGGGTATCAGCGTGGGATGGACGCGAAGTTCGATGCCCTTGGGCGTGCGCCTGGCGATGCCCAGCAGCTTGATGCGGTAGCCCAGCTCCTCCGCATAGCGGATATCCTCACGGGTCAGTTTTGTAATGCCTTCGGTAAAAACCTTGTCGAATTGCATGGGAATGCCGAAAGCGATGGCCGCCATGATGGTGAGTTTGTGCGCGGCGTCGATACCTTCGATGTCGAAAGTGGGATCGGCCTCGGCATAACCCAGCTTCTGCGCCTGCTTTAGCACGGTATCGAACGTCAATCCTTTTTCGCGCATTTCCGACAGGATGAAATTACTCGTGCCATTGATGATTCCGGCAATCCATTCGATCCGGTTAGCGGTCAATCCCTCGCGCAGCGCCTTGATAATGGGGATGCCCCCCGCCACCGCCGCCTCGAACGCGACCATCACGCCTTTTCTTTGTGCAGCGGCGAAAATTTCCGTGCCGTGGGAAGCCAGCAGCGCCTTATTGGCGGTAATGACATGTTTGCCATTTTCGATGGCCTTCAGCGTCAGTTCCTTCGCAACCGTATACCCGCCGATCAGTTCGACCACGATATCGATGTCGGGATTGGTTACGACCGAGTTTGCATCGGCGGTAACGATAACGTCGTCACCCGCGATTTTGCGTGCCTTTTTCACGGCCCGAGCGGCAATCATGCGGATGACGATGCCGCGCCCGGCACGACGCTTGATCTCTTCCTGATTCCGTTTGAGTACCGCGAAAGTGCCGCCGCCTACGGTACCGATACCTAGCAAACCTACATTGATGGGTTTCATAATGAATGCAAAGTGAATGCAAAATCAAATCGGCAACGGGGGTAAGCAGAGTGCATGCCCTCGCCTGCCTGTCTATTCATTCCCGGATCTGCACACGTCCGGCATGCTTGCGATAGCGCTCAAGAAAACCCGCGATGCGGCCTATCGCCTCGGTAAGGTCGTCGCTATTGGGGAGAAACACCACGCGAAAGTGATCCGGACGAGGCCAGTTGAAACCGCTGCCCTGCACCAGCAGCACCTTCTCTTCCATCAATAGATCCAGCACGAACTGCTGATCGTCCTCGATCGGATACATTTCCGGATCCAGACGCGGAAATAGATACATCGCGGCTTTCGGCTTGACGCAGGTAACGCCGGGAATGTCAGTCAGCAATCGCCAGGCAAGATCGCGCTGGCGCATCAGACGACCGGTTGGCATTACCAGGTCGTTAATGCTCTGATAGCCGCCGAGTGCGGTCTGAATGCCGAATTGCGAGGGAACATTCGCGCACAGGCGCATCGAGGCCAGCATGGTCAGCCCTGCGATATAATCGCGGGCAAGCTGCTTTTTTCCGGAAACCACCGCCCAACCGGAGCGGAAGCCGGCGGCCCGATAGTTCTTGGATAAACCGTTCAAAGTCACGAACAGCACGTCATCCGCCAGCGAAGCAATGGACGTGTGCGTGGCGTCATCGTATAACACCTTGTCGTAAATTTCATCCGCATAGATGATGAGGTGGTGCTGGCGGGCGATCTCGATTATTTCGCGCAATAAATCGTCCGGATAGAGCGCGCCGGTGGGATTATTGGGATTGATGACGACAATGGCGCGGGTAGTCGGGGTGATCTTGGCGCGAATATCGTCCAGATCAGGCAGCCAGCCGGATTGCTCATCGCATACATAGTGTCGCGCCGTGCCGCCCGCCAGCACGACCGCCGCGGTCCACAGCGGATAGTCCGGCGAGGGAACCAGCACTTCATCGCCGCTGTTCAGCAATGCCTGCATGGCCATCACGATCAGCTCGGAAACACCGTTACCGATGTAGATGTCTTCCATCCGCACATCGCGAATGTGCTTCTCCTGCGTGTAGTGCATGATGGCCTTGCGCGCCGCGAACAAGCCTTTTGAATCGCAATAGCCGGAAGCGGCGGACAGATTGTGGATCACATCCTGCAGAATTTCCTCGGGCGCATCAAAACCGAATAACGCCGGGTTGCCGATATTGAGCTTGATGATGTGATGCCCTTCTTCCTCCATCTGCCTGGCATGGTCGAGCACCGGCCCACGGATGTCGTAACAGACATTCGCCAGTTTGCTGGATTTTAAGATGGGTTGCATGAGGAGTCTTGAAAATTTCCTTGATCCTGCCTATTCTGTACTCTTTATTGGAACACAAAAAAGACGTAATGTTACCCGACCCGTCAACCCGTCGCAAATGGAGCCTGGCTTGAAACTGCATCTTTCGGGATTTTCCGAACAGAATATGTTCACCGGTTACGGATCCGGCTATGTCGTGGTCAATAAGACGCGCCATGAGCAAAGCTTGATCGTGCTGCCCGATCGCATCATCGAGAATTGGGAGGCTACAACATTTGAGCAACTCACGGCCGAGCACTTCGATTTTTTGCTCTCATTGCAACCGGAAATGGTGTTGTTTGGAACCGGAGCCACCCTGCGATTCCCTCACCCTTCGCTGACAAAAACGCTGATCACATCGAAAATCGGCGTGGAAGTAATGGATACGAACGCCGTCTGCCGCACCTACAATATACTGACGGCAGAAGGACGGCGCGTGGCGGCGGCCCTGCTCATATAGCTTGTGTTAGAAAATGGGGTCAGAGACAATTATTTTGAGACAATTATTTTTGATTATTCGGACCGGCCACTTCCAGTGAAGCGCATTGCGTCGCATGTCCGATTTCCTGCCGTCACTGGGTCATTTCGTTGTTGGCCTGGATTAACCGTTCGTTCCGCACCCGCTCTCGCCAGCCCTCGATCCAGCCGGGCAGATCCGCAGCCAGCATGGGTCGCGACATGAAAACCCCTTGAGCGAGATCACATCCCGTGCGGTGCAGCAGATCCCAATCGTTGCGGTCTTCCACACCCTCGGCCACGACTTCCATGCCCAGTTGTCTTGCCAGCGACAGGCTGGCGTCATACATTGCCCGTAACGTCTCGTCGGTCCAGGCGTGATGCACAAAACCCTGGTCGATCTTGAGTTCGTCGAAGGGAATATCGCGCAACTGCGCCAGCGAAGAATGCCCTGTGCCAAAATCGTCGATCGAGAGACGAAAACGCTTCAAGCGCAGTCGCGTCAAAATCTCGAGTGGAGCCCGCGTATCCTGCATCAACCGGCTTTCCGTCACTTCCAGCGTCATATCCTGCGGCGCTACCCCGACCTTTTCCACGAGCTCGGCTACGAAATTCAGAAAATTCAGGGATGACAGATTGTCCATCGACACGTTGACGGCCACCCGCAACGCCAGCCGCGCTTGTTGCCAGGCTTTAGCCTGAGTCACCGCCTCAGTGAATACCGCTTGCGTCAGATCGTCGATCATACCGGACGCTTCCGCCAGGCCGATGAATTGATCGGGGAACACGACGCCATCGACGGGATGGCGCCACCGCACCAGCGTCTCCACGCCGACCACTTCACCACTGGCCACCGCCACCTTGGGTTGGTAATAGTTGACAAGTTCGCCGCGGTCGATGGCGGCCCGCAACTCATCGGCGCCGTAAATTTTCTTTGCCGCCCGGGGGCGATCCACCGAGGGAGACGTCCATGTCTCCAGCAGTGCGGATAAAGTCTCCGGCTTGACAGGCTTATGCAGGTGCCCGAGTATCGGAATTTTATGCGCCTGTACCAGCTTCTCAGCGGTTTGCAGTATGCGCTCGTCCTCGCCGCTGACCAGGATGAGACTGCCCGTATAGTGCCGCCCCACCAGGTGCCGCACGAACTCGATCCCATCCATTTCCGGCATATTGAGATCCAGCAGGATCAGGTTCGGGCCTCCGTCCGCACCCCCTATCTGATCGAGGGCGGCCCGGCCGCTGTCGCACAGGATGACCGAGGTAAAGCCCAGATTCGACAGGATGCGGCTTAGCAGCTTGAGCATGAAGGATTCATCGTCAAGCACCAGTATCTTGACTGCGGATCTTTCAATCATGGTGTTTCATTCCCTTCGGATATTTGGAAAAGCGGGCCGTCTCGGACATACTATCCTACTTTTACGCTTGCAACGAATCGATATAGTTATCCACAGCGGTTAATTCCGATTCGAAGCGAGGCAATAGCGCTTTTACAGCCTTCATGTCGCCCGCCTTTCCTGCTTTTTCCATCTCGGCGCACAACTCGCCCAGCGCCATTGCTCCGACCGATCGTGCCGAAGACTTGAGCTTATGCGCCGCGGCCCCGGCGGTTTCCGCGTGGCCGGCCTCGGCGGCAGCGCGCAAGTCTGCCGCTATGCGGGCCGAACTGGCGCGAAAGTCCCGCAGAAATTCGTCAATCATCGCCGGATCATTCCCCACGAGCGCCTCTAGAACGCTCACATCCACCGGTTTTCCCACCGCAGGGAGCGTGGCCGCCGTGGATGGCGGCGTGGACGGCGCCGTGGATGGCGCCGTGGATGGCGGCGTCTGACTCTCGGCCAGTGGCAGCCATTTCCCCAACATGACTCTCAGGTGTGCAAGCTGCACCGGCTTGCTCAAATAGTCGTCCATGCCAACGGCGCGGCAATGCTCGGCTTCGCCCTTGAGGGCGTTGGCGGTAAACGCAATAATGGGTGTTCGCGCTTTGCTTCCTTCAGCCAGGCGGATGGCTGCGGTCAGCTGGTAACCGTCCATTTCCGGCATATGCAAGTCGGTAAGCAGCAGCGCGTAGTTGCCGGTCTCCCAGCGTTTCAACGCTTCGCGGCCATCGCCGGCAATGTCCGCTGCGTAGCCGAGCAGAGAGAGCTGTTGACGGATTACTTTCTGGTTGATCTCATTGTCTTCCGCGACCAGGATCAGTCTGCCTTCTTTTAAAGCCTTATCGCGCGACGGCGCAACCACCGCTTCGACTTTGTCAAGCTCCGCCTCCTCCATCTCGAACATCCGCCCCGCGGCGATAGCCACCGCGCGAAGAAACGCGTCGCGATGCATGACATCGCCGTCAAGCATGACACTGTCCACAGCCTCGGGGCGCTCGTGACGGCGCCGGCCGCGCCTGATGATGACAAAGCGGGGCGCGATGTCGGGCTGATGGTTTCCATGCTCGAGAACGACGAAATGCGGATCGACGTCTGGCCGCGACTGGAAGGCGGCGCGCAATTCTTCGACCGGCGGCGCCTCATGCCCCGCATCGATGACGAGCAACCATAAACCGGATGGCAGCGCGTCGATTAGTTTACACGCAGCTGCAACATCGAGCGCACGCTCGACGGTCGCGCCGGCGTATTTCAGATACACGACCAGATCGTCGCCCAATCCCTTTTTGTCGCCTATTACCAGGCACGATATCCCGGTCAAATCCACCACGCCGGGAGCGGCGGACGTCGTCGCCAAGGGTACGAACGACATGCGCACCGTGAAAATGGAGCCCTTTCCAGGTGCGCTTTGCACCGTGATTTCTCCTCCCATCAAGTCAACCAGCTGATGAGAGATGGCCAGCCCCAGTCCGGTGCCGCCAAATCGCCGGGTGGTGGAAGCGTCTCCCTGGGTAAACGAAGTGAAGAGCCGCGCCAGGGTCTCCTCGTTCATGCCGATACCGTTGTCGGATATCTGAAACTCCACCGTCACCTGGTCCAGGCTGTATCCGGCCAGCAACGCGCGTACCGACACCTGCCCCGGTACCTGCTGTCCGCTGGAAAATTTGATGGCGTTATTGGCAAGATTGACCAGCACCTGGCGCACGCGCAGCGCATCGCCAAGAACCTGTTCGGGAATCGCGGGATCAAGGAACAGGGTGAGTTCCACCCCCTTTCTGGAAGCCAGGCTTTCGAGCATATTGCAGGCCTTCTCCACCACGTTCGCCACCGACATGGGCGCCTGATCGATTTCCAGCCGGCCGGCCTCGATCTTGGAGAAATCGAGGATATCGTCGATGATTTCCAGCAGGGCGAAGGCCGATTCACGAATGAGATCGACCATCTCCATCTGATAGCCGCTGAGGCTCGTTTGCTGCAACACGTCCGCCATGCCGATCACCCCGTTCATGGGGGTGCGGATCTCGTGGCTCATGGCCGCGAGAAAAGTCGATTTTGCCTTGTTGGCCTGCTCGGCATCCAGCCGGGCCTGCTGCAGGTCATTCAAGATGCGCATCCTGTCGCTGATGTTGATGCCGGAAGGTATCAGCTTGACGATCCTGCCCGCCGCGTCACGAACCGGCACGAGCATGAAATCGATTGTCATGAGACTGCCGGCGGCGATGCGTATCTCGAGATCATGCCGCACGATTTCTCCGCCCAGGGCCCGTTTGATGTCCTCGCGGATTTGGGCCTGCACTTCCGGTTTATAGGAGAACCACCAGGTTTCATCGAGAGGCTTGTCGATGACGTCCTGGGCCTCCACACCACCGACTTCCAGTGAGGCGCGGTTGGTCTCGATCAGCACCCCATCCGGCGTCATTTCACCGACAAACGCCGCCATATTATCCACTATCGCGCGCAGGCGCTGCTCGCTTCCACGCAAGGCCTGTTCCGCCTGCTTGCGGTCGTGGATGTCGCGCAGAATACCGGTGAAATAACGTTTTCCGCCGACGAAATACTCGCTGACCGCAACGTACAGATCGACCGGTTCACCGTTCTTATGCCGCCCCACGACTTCGCGCCCCATGCCGATGTTATGCAACCCCTCGACTTCAAGCGCAAGAATGTGATCGAATTCACAGCGCCCGCGCCCGGTTCGATAATACCTGTCGATATAACCCCCATGGCCGCTGCGATGGGGTTCAGGCATGAGCATGGAAACATTTTGTCCGATCACTTCTTCGCGCGTATAACCGAAGAGCTTTTCTATTACCGGATTGACGGAGCGGATGATGCTTTTTTCGTCAATGGTGATGATGCAATCCACCATATGCTCGACCACGGAACGCATTTCTTCTTCCTTGCTGGCCAGGACTGTATTGGCTCGCTCCAGTTCGGCCGTGCGCGCGGCGACCCTGTTTTCCAGTTCCTGGTTGAGCTGCCGGAGATTATTTTCAGCGCCTTCTTTTTTCCGGTTGCTGGCGTTCAGACGTTCCGTCATGGTATTGAAGGTGCTGGCGAGTTGCCCGATCTCGTCCCATCCCGCCACCGGTACGCGCTGTTGCAGGTTGCCCGCGGCGACGTGCTGCGCGCTAACGCTGAGATTTTTCAAAGTGGTGACGACACGGCGGCTGAACAGGACGGCGCCCACGATGGCGACAAAAAGCGTCAGACCGAGAACCAGCAGGCTGAAAGCGCGCACACGTTCCAGGAAATAGAATACCTCGTCCGCATCCATCTTGACCTCGATGCCCCAGTTCATACGAGGCAGGAATCGCCACGCCGCGACCACCTCCTTGCCGCGGTAATCCGTTTTCAGGCCGGCCCCGCGCTCGCCGTGCAGACCACTTTGGGCCTCTGCCGAAAATGGCGTGTTCTTGAGCAGTATCTTGAGATCCAGCGCCGCATCGGGTGCGTGTTTCAGAGGCGCCATCACCAGGGCGGTGCGCTCGTTCAGAAGCCGGGTAATCACGGTTTCGCCGCTCGCCCCCAACCCCACATTATCGGTCACCACCTCGAATACGCGTTCACTGTATATCTGCAACGCCAATACGCCCTCGAGTTTCCCCTCAACCACGATGGGAAATCCCATGAAAGCGGCGATTGCCCCTTTCGACGGCGCATAATGTTCAAAATCCGAGACACTTTCTTGCAATGTATTCAGCGCCTTGCGGGTAACCTTGCCCAGGCCGGTGTTTCGATAGGGGCCCGTAATCAGGTTGGTAGCGAAATCGGCTTCATGAGCATCGGAATAGACGATGTCGCCTTGGGGAGAAATCAGAAACAGATCATAATAATCCGCCTCCTCGACGAAGCGCTTGAAGTACTCGCGGTATTGGGCGTCCAATCGACGATAGGCCTCGGAATCCACTCCGTGGTCGGCAAATACCCGCGCAAACGCGCGCATGGCCATGCGCGTGGTACTGGCCGCCTGTATGACCCTGGCGTCGAGGAGCCGCTCGCGCAGATAGCTGTCGATCTGCGCCGCCTTCATATCCGCGATGGCCGAGACTTGCTCGATCGCCGTTCTCTCCATTTCGGTTTCGAACGTATGCCACAGGCTGTAACCAATGATCAGAATGGGCAGCAGAGAGACCGCCATGAACCAGACCGCGAAGCGCTGCGTGAGGGAGGTGAACCTGATGGCCTTCATGGTCCTCATGGTCTTATCCCGGCGACGGTTTCCAGCAATTGATCCCACTCCTCGCGCGAACGATAGGCGGGAAAGGGTGCCGGCTTGAGGGGCCGCGCGGAATTCCAGACAATATCGAACTGGCCGTCGTCCCGGGCTTTACCAATGCGCGCCATCTTCCAGGTATGGCGTGTGGCCGGATCAACCGAAACCGCCCCTTCGGGCGCGGACAGGCTCTGGCGCAGGATCGTACGTTGTACGTCGGCCACATCGCCCGAACCGGCTTCGCGTGCCGCATTGACCCACATCAGCATGTTGAGATAGGAAGCTTCCATCGGACCGTCAATCACGGCTTGCTGACCGAAGCGGTCGCGGAATCGGTCCACGAAAGCCTGATTTTCCGGGGACCGAATGCTTTGGAAATAGCTTCGCGCGGCATAGTGGCCCGCCATCGGCGGAGTGTCATGAACCGCCAGCCCCACCTCGGTGGCGCTCATCGACAACACCGGGGTTTTATCCGGGGTGATTCCGCTCTTCTTGAGCGTTCGAAAAAAAACAGCATTATCGTTGCCACCGATCGTGCTTACCACGATATCCGACTTCTGCCTGACGATATCGGCCGCCAAGTCGTCCATTGCGGCCTCCGCCGGAGGCAGGTAGCGCTCCCCTGCCACTATCGCGCCATGTGCGGCCAGCAAGTCCTTGATGAGAACGTTCACCACGCGCGAAAAAACGTCATCCGATCCCGCCAGATAGACCCGCGTACCGCGCCCACCGGATTTCCTTCCCTTGCCGTTCTTGCCGAGATTGTCTAACGCCCAGTGCACCGCCGGCATGATCAACTGGTTGGGTACCGCGCCGCCGTAGACGATGTTGGGCGACTCTTCCATGCCCTCATAGCGCAGCGGATAGAAGAGCAGATGGTCATGCTTTTCGACTACCGGCTTCACCGCCTTGCGACAGTCTGATGTCCAGCATCCGAACAGGGCCTGCACGTGTTCTTCGGTAATCAGGCGCTCCGCCTGCTCGGCGCAATAGACCGGATCAGAGCGGCAATCGGCAACCACGGCCTCGATCTTTCGATCATTGACGCCGCCCGCTGCATTAGCCTCTTCAATGGCGAGCCGGAGGGCATCCACCAGGGGTTTCTCACTCGCCGCCATGGGGCCGGTCAAGGAGTGCAAGACGCCCACCCGGATGTTCGGCCCCGCGTACGAGTAGTGCCTCCATATGATGACGCCGGCCACCGGCAGGGCGATCAGGAGGATGAGGGAAATATGGCTGATCTTCAATACGTGGTCTTCTCTTTACGCAAACAACTCATCATTCGGACAAACGCAACGTCGACTTTCTTATCATAGACACAATGGCCAGTTTATGAAACGAATCCTGTGAGAAATAACTCCATTGATTCTTGTCAACCCGGTTAAAGATCGCCCAGAACCTTCAAATGAGCAGCCACGCTCCGTCCCAGCGCACGTAATGCGTAGCCCCCTTCCAGACTCGATACGATTCGATCATCGGCATATTCATGCGCGATCTCCCTGATCCTTTCGGTGACCCATGCGTAATCGGCCTCCAGCAGATTCAATGAAGCAAGCTCGTCGTCTCGGTGCGCGTCAAAGCCGGCGGAAACAAACAGCATCTGCGGTTTGAATTTCTGGAGCGCGGGCAGCCAGAATTCGTTCACCGCCGCGCGGAATGTTTCACCGCTGCCGCCGGCCGCCAACGGGATATTGACCATGCGTTCAGAGCGTCCCGCTATGCCGCTGCGGGGATAGAACGGATGCTGAAAGGTGGACACCATCATGACTCGCGGATCATCCCGGAATATATCCTCGGTGCCATTGCCATGATGCACATCGAAATCCACCACCGCAACGCGCTCCAGAGCATGCGCTTGCACAGCGTGCGCAACGCCCGCCGCGATGTTGTTGAACAGGCAGAAACCCATCGCGTGATCGCGTTCTGCATGATGGCCCGGCGGGCGAACGCTGCAAAAAGCGTTCTCCACGGTCTTGCCGATCACGAGGTCCGTCGCCAGAATGACTGCGCCGGCGGCACGATAAGCCGCTTTCAGACTATGCGGATTCATTGCCGTGTCCGGGTCGAGATAAGCGATGCCGGTAGACGGCGCCTTGGCGTCCAATGAAGCGATGTATTCCGCCGTGTGGACTCGCTTCAGTTGTTCGAGCGTGGCCAATGGCGCAGCATAATGTTCCAGTTTATCCATCAGACCGCAAGCGGTCAGTTCATCCTCGATCGCTTCGAGTCGTGCCGGGCGCTCGGGATGGGTTGAACCCATTTCATGCAACAGGCAATCGGGATGAGAAATAAAAGCGGTATGCATGCGTAATTCCCTGTCGATTTTCCTTAATTTCCTTAATTTCCTTGATTTTCTTCCGTTATCGATGACGTGGACCTGCGCGCGCCACCGGGTCAGTCGCAGCTTCTGTTTTTCCTTTTGCTTCTTTTGTCACATTTCGCAGGTTCAAAATTGAAACCACCATCCGGTCCGTGATAATCTCTGCCTCCGTTGCTCCGATCATCGAGACTAATCCGCTTTAAAAAATCAGGCACTCAATGTCTCTTTTCCGACAGCTCTGGTTAGCCGTCATACTGGTTATCCTAACAAGTTTTATAGGCGGTTTTGCCGCAAGCCTGCACAGCACACTGAGCTACCTTGAGCAACAGCTTAACCGGAGAAACATCGACAGCGCCAATTCACTCGCGTTTTCCCTATCCCAACTGAACAAGGATCCCGTCACGATCGGGCTGCAAATCGCCGCACTGTTCGATAGCGGCCAATATGAGGCAATTTCGATCGCCTCCCCCGATGGCAAGATAATCGCTGAACGAGTACGTGACCAAGTAGACACCACGGTGCCCGAATGGTTTATTGATCTCTTCCCCATACACGCCGAAGCGGGGCTCGCCCGAATCTCGAACAGCCGGGAGCAATTTGGTGCTATCAAGGTGATCAGCCATACCCGACTGGCTTACCAGGCGCTTTGGGAACAAGCCCAAACACTGGCAACCTGGTTTTTGGCGGCGGGCGCCTTCGGCGGACTCATCGGCATGCTGATACATTATCGCATTAAAAAACCGTTGGCCGCGATGGTCGACCAGGCCGAAGCCGTTACGGAACGACGCTTCCTCACGATTTCCGAACCTCGCATACCGGAGCTGCGCAGTATCGCTCGCGCCACGAACGATCTGATCAGGCGCCTGCATAACAGGTTTTTCGAGGAAACTGAGCGGCTCGAGGCATTGCACAAGCGACTCGATTACGACGCCGTTACGGGCCTGGCTAATCGTAATTATTTCACGAGCCGCGCAAGCCAGGTACTACATGACGAGAATGCCGAGCCGAGCGGTATCCTGCTTATCATTCGTCTCCATGATCTGGCGGAAATCAACCGGCAATTTGATCGTAGCGTGACGAACAGCCTGCTTGGCCAGATAGGGACCCTCATCAACAAAATCGCCGGAGAGGCCTCGAATCGTCTGGCCGCCCGCCTGAACGGGTCGGATTTTGTGCTGGTCATTCCCAACGTCGATGATGCCGGCCAAATCGCAAATCAGTTGACCATGGAACTCACAGCCCTGCTACCCCGAACAGGCGGCGAAACCATCGGCTTCTGCCATATCGGCGTCGTTCGTTATCAGCGTGGCGCCCAACTGGATGAGCTTCTCGCCAATGCTGACACCGCGCTGGCTGCCGCCACGGAACTGGGAAGCAATGCATGGCATGTCATTGTCACGCAATCCGATTCTCCCGTCGCCATCAGCGCCCCTGGCTGGCGTCATGACCTCACCGATGCGATTAGCCAAGGCCGGCTCAAGCTGGCGCTTTATCCCGTGGCTGACCCCACCGGCGCTCCACTGCATCAGGAAGCCGTTATCCGGCTTCAGGCCCAGCGGGGGGGGGATTGGCTGGCTGCGGGCGATTTCATCGCCACCGCGGCTCGCTTCAACCTCATGGGGCCGCTGGACATGGCTGTCGTCGGTCTCGCCATCGAACTCATGCATTCCCAGCCGGGTGAATTCGCCGTGAACCTTTCCGCTGAAACCATGGCTGACCGGAATTACCGCAATAAACTTGCGCAATTGCTGCGCCAACACCCCGAACCATGCCGGCGGCTTTGGGTTGAAATACCGGAAGACGGGGCTTTTCAAAAATTTGCGGCATTCCGGGACTTTTGCAGTACTTTCAAGGAACTCGGCTGTCGCATCGGCCTGGAGAACTTCGGCCGCCATTTCGGCGAAATCCAGAAACTCACCGATCTCGGTCTCGACTACCTTAAAGTCGACGCGAGTTTCGTGTACGGTATCCACCAGAACAAGGGTCGGCAGAAGTTCCTTAAGGGCTTGTGCGAACTGGCGCACAGCGTTGGCATCATGGCCATCGCCATTGGCGTCCAAACCGAAGTTGAGCAGAAGATATTGACAAGGCTGGGCTTTGATGGGGTAACGGGACCCGGAGTGAAGTAAGTCACCTGCTGACAGGTAGAGGTACCTATTTGCGAATCAGGTAGCCGATAAGCCCGCCTGCGGACCCCGACAGGAAGGACATAGCCCACTTCTTTTCGTCGGCTGTGGAAGTGTGGGAGATGAGGGTTCGGTAGGAAAGCCAGGTTATCAGCCCGACGAAGCCGACAGCCAGCAGGAAGAGCGTGAGGTCCTTGAACAAACGGACGACCTGCTCTCCTGTGGTTTCATCCGGCTTGATAGTGGCTGTAAAGTTATGGCCGACCGGAGCCTTGCTAACCCGAATGTTTCATAAATTGACGCGCGTCCTCGCTGGTCTTTTGTTTCGTATGGGAATTTTGTTCAGTCGGGCGTATGAATAACTACGCCACTCCTTCACAAAATCCCCCTACAAAACAAAATCCTGCGCGATCATCACGCGAATTTATGAAATATTCGGGCTAAA